>NZ_JBMFWJ010000032.1:0-30523 GCF_049965395.1 Acidibrevibacterium sp. | reverse complement strand
CCACGCTGGCCAGGCAAGGAAATCCAGCGTCCACCGCGTGCTCACGCACATGACGTGCCAATAGCCGGGTCGTCCAGAGTTCGTGCGGATATCCCAAGTCTTTGGCTTTCTGACAGGCCAGCGATAGCAGCCAGGCACGGGCGTCAGCGGTGATCTCGGGCGCCTTTCCCGGCCGTGGGTTGTCGTCGAGCGCGGCCATCACGCCAAACCGCACCGCCCGGCGGCAAGCACCGAAGCACGGTCTGATGGGTCACGCCGACCATCTCGCCGACCGCATGGGCCGATGGATCGGCGCGATAGGCCAGAAGGATACGCGCTCGCTCAACCCAACTCGCCGGTTCGGTTCGAGAACGCGCGATCCGTTCGAGTTGCATCAGCTCGTCTGCTTCAATTGAGATATCGATTACGCGCCGAGGTGCTGCCATAATGTCCAGCCATGGTGTTGATGCCCACAACATGCCTAATACATCTGGCAATGCGTCAGGAATCCCTTACAAAGGGTCGATTTCATGGAATCGGTGTACTAGGACGCCGCCATTGCGATAATGCGTTGGGCGAGATCGGCGGCCCGCTCCATATGCGCCATGTGGCCGGTCTCGGGGAAGCGCGCGACCTGCACCGAAGCCGGCAGCGCATCGGCGTGGGCGGCGGGAATGATGCGATCCGCTTCCCCCCAGGCGACCAGCACCGGCACGCGCACCGCCGCCAGGGACTCGCGGAGCGAGGTGTTTTGCCGGCCATTGGCGAAATTCGCCGCGGCGATCGCCTCGAGCGCCGCCGCCACCCCGTCGAGCCGCTTATAGCGCAGCACGGCGTCCACCATCTCGCGCCCGATCAGGGTCGGATCGGCAAACAGCATCCCGAGCACCGCCTGCATGTCACGGGCGCGGCGCGCGGCGATGAAGCCGCTGACATAATCCATGTTGATTTCCGGCCCAAACCCGACGGGTGAAATCAAGGTCAACGAAAGCGATTCGGGCGCCAGCATCAGGGCGACCGCACCACCCAGCGAATGGCCGACGAGATGCACGTGGCCGAGGCCACGGGCGCGGGCGAGCGCGGCGACGGCGCGGGCGAGCTCGGCGATATTCGCGCCGGCGAGGGTTTTGGTCGAGCCGCCATGGCCGGGCAAATCGATCGCGATGGTGCGAAAGCGCGCCGCGAGCAGCGGCTGGAGGAACATCCAGTTGCCGAGATCGCCGCCGAACCCGTGGATTAGCAGCAACGGCGGCGCATCCTCCGGCCCCGCTTCGAGGGCCTGGATCGGCCCGATCTCGGTTTCAACCCGCATCGCCGCCGGCGCCGACGCCGCCTCCGCCGCGGGCACGAAGGCGGCTTGCTGGGCGGCGATGAACGCATCGATCGCGGCGTCATCGGCGGTGCCGTCATCGATGACGCCGATCAGCGCGCCGACCGGCACCATCACGCCGGGGGCCAATACCTGGCGGCGCAACGTGCCGGCGGCGGGGCTTTCATAGGTGGCGGTGATCTTGCTGGTTTCGATATCGGCGATTTCCTCGCCAGCTGCCACCGTCTCTCCCGGCGCCTTATGCCAGCGCGCGACCATCCCCTCGGTCATCGAGAGGCCCATTTTGGGCATCACCAGGGCGCGCAAGCCGGTCATGTCAGGCCGCCTTGCGCCCCGCCCGCTGCCATCACCGCGCGCACGGCCGCGACGATCTTCCCGACATCGGGCACGAAAAGATCTTCCAGCGCCGGCGAGAACGGAACCGGCGTGTGCGGCGGCGAGACCATGCGGATCGGCGCGCGGAGTGCCGCGAACGCCCCTTCAGCGGCGAGGGCGGCGATGTCGGTCGCCATGTTGCAGCGCGGATTGGCCTCGTCCACCACCACCAGCCGGCCGGTTGTGCGCACTTCCTCGAGAATGGTCTCGTGATCGAGTGGCGAGGTGGTGCGCGGGTCGATCACCGTGCATGAGATCCCCTCCTTGCCGAGCTGATCGGCGGCCTCGTTGGCGAGCGTCACCATCCGCCCGAAAGCGACGATGGTGACATCTTCGCCCTCGCGGGTGAGATTGGCCTCGCCGAAGGGCAGGGTGTAGGGCTCGTCCGGTACTTCTCCTTCGCTGTCGTAAAGCATTTTATGCTCGAAAAAGATCACCGGATCATCGTCGCGGATCGCCTGGATCATCAACCCCTTCGCCTCATAGGGCGAAGACGGGAGCGCGACCTTGAGGCCGGGGATATGGGTAAATAGCGGGTAGAGGCATTGGCTGTGCTGGCTGGCGGCGCGAAATCCAGCGCCATACATGGTGCGGATGACGAGCGGCGTGCGCGCTTTGCCGCCGAACATGTATTTGAACTTGGCCGCCTGATTGAAGATCTGATCGAAGCAGACCCCCATGAAATCGACGAACATCAGCTCGGCGATCGGCCGCAGCCCGGTGAGGGCGGCGCCGGCGGCAGCGCCGATGAAGCCGCTTTCGGTGATCGGCGTGTCGAGCACCCGCTCGCGCCCGAATTCAGCGACGAGCCCCTTGGTGACGCCGAGCACACCGCCCCAGGCATCGTCTTCGCCGGGCGCGCCCATGCCGCCGGCATTGTCTTCCCCCATGACGACGACGCGCGGATCGCGCGCCATCTCCTGGCGGATCGCCTCATTGATGGCCTGACGGTAGGATTTTTTGGCCATGCCACGCGCTCCTCATCAATAGCTGACATAGACGTCAGAGAGCAGATCGGCGGGGGTGGGCATGGGCGCAGCCTTGGCCGCGCGCACCGCCCCCTCGATCGCGGCCGCGACCTCGCCTTCGATCGCATCGAGTGCGGCCGGTTCGAGCAGCCCGGCCTCGGTCACCTTGGCGCGAAAGAGCTTAAGACAGTCGCGTTCGGCGCGGAGTTTCGCGACCTCGTCGGGCGCGCGATAGGTCATGCCGTCGCCCTCGAAATGGCCGTAATAGCGGGCGAGCTTGAGGTGGAGAAAGCTTGGCCCGTCCCCCGCCCGTGCCCGCGCGATTGCCTCCGCTGCGGCCGCGTGGACGGCGAAGAAATCATGGCCATCGACACGCACGCCCGGCATGCCAAACCCCTTGGCGCGGTCCAGCGGATCACCCGCAACCGACCAGGCGCTTGCTGTCGACTCGGCATAGCCATTATCCTCGAGGACGAAAATCACCGGCAACCGCCAGACCGAGGCGAGATTCATCGCTTCCGCCGTGGTGCCCTGGTTGGAGGCGCCATCGCCGCCGAAGGCGACGGCGACGGCACCGGTTTTCAGGGTTTTGGCGCTCAACGCGGCGCCGCAAGCGAGCGGCGCGTTGCCGCCGACGATGCCATTGGCGCCGAGCATGCCCTTGTCGAGATCAGCGATGTGCATCGACCCGCCCTTGCCGGCGCAGAGCCCGGTTTTGCGGCCATAAATCTCCGCCATCATGGCCGTCACGTCGCATCCTTTGGCGATGCAATGGCCATGGCCGCGATGGGTGGAGGCGATGCTGTCATGTTCGGTAAGATTTAGGCAGACGCCGACCGCCGAGGCTTCTTCGCCGGCGTAGAGATGGACGAAGCCTGGGATGTCGCCAGTCGCGAATTCAGTGTGCACCCGCTCCTCGAACTGGCGGATGGTGCACATGCTGCGATAGGCGCGCACTAACTCGTCCCGGCTCAACTGCATCTTGGGCCCTCCCGTGCCATGCACTCTTCTGGTGCACGCCGGAAACTATAGCATTCTCTGAGCCAAAAACGCAAGCGCGCCGGTAAGGACACACGGCGATTTGAACCCGGACGTCGCGCCGCAGGCCGATCAGCGCCCTGTCATTGCGCTCGTGCGAGCGCTCAAAAAGTCTTCAGTTCTGTCGTCAATAAAGCCCGCCCATCGCCTTGTCGGAATCGCTGGTGGCGGGCGGGGGTTGGGCGGCGGCGCTGGCGGCTGGCGCTGCGCCTTCAGCGGGTTGCGGCGTGCCGTTATCACTCGGCGGGGCGTTGGTCGCCGCCCGCCCGCCGGCACTCGCGGGTGCGGCGTTCGCCGTGCCATGCGGCAGGTCACCGAGCGCAAGCGAGGCGCCGGGCTCTTGGCCGTCCTTGAACGCGTCGGTCATGGTCTGGACGGCATCGTGCCACGATGCCAGCGTAACCCCGGGTGGCGCGACGAAGGGGAGCACCGGATGATCCTTGAGCGCGATCGCCATGAAATCATGCCAGATCGGCGCTGCCAGTTCGCCGCCGGTTTGGTTGCGGCCGAGATCAGCCGGCTGATCGAACCCGACCCAGACGATGGTGACGAGATCGGGCGTGAAGCCGGCGAACCAGGCGTCATTGTAATCCTGCGTCGTGCCGGTCTTGCCGGCGATCGGCCGCCCGAGATCCTTGCCGGCGCGGGTGCCGGTGCCGCGCTGCACCACGTCCTGCATCATGGTGACGACCTGAAAGACGCTTTGCGGGTCGGCGATCGCTGGGCGCTGGTCATCGAGGAGGGGCGGCTGGCCTGGGTCGGCGGCGCAGCTTTCGCAGCCGAGGCCGGGGGTGCGCCAAAGCACATGGCCGTCACGATCCTGAACGCTGTCGATCAGGCTCGGGATCACCGCCCGCCCGCCCTCATCGAGCGAGGCATAGGCGCCGGCGAGGCGGAGCGCCGTGGTCTCGATCGCGCCGATCGCCGCCGGCAAGACGCGCGGCATGTCATCGACGATATGGAACGCCGTCGCGGTCTCCGCCACCGCCGCCATACCGATCTGATTGGCGACCCGCAGCGTGACCAAGTTGCGCGAATGCTGCAGCGCCTCGTGGAGCGGCATCGGTCCGTTGAAATCCATCTCGAAATTATTCGGCCGCCATTTTCCCTTGTCCCCGAGATCGACGACGAAGGGGGCATCGAGGAAGCGCTGGCTCGGCGAGATGCCTTGTTCCATCGCGGCCAGATAGACGAAGGGCTTGAAGGCGCTGCCGGGCTGGCGGTTGGCTTGGGTGGCGCGGTCGAACTGGCTGATCGCGTGGCTCCAGCCGCCGACGAGCGCGAGGACGCGGCCGGTGCGCGGGTCGAGCGAGACCAGCGAACCCTCGACCTCGGGGATCTGGCGGAGCTGCAGTCGCGCCGTTTTCGTCGCCGGCGGCTCGATCATCACCACATCGCCGGGGGTGAAGAGATCGCGCAGCCGCTGCGGCGCCGGGCCGAGCGTGCCGGCCGGCGCGTTCGCGATCTTCGGGCGTGCCCAGGCGCAATCGGCGAGCAGGATCGTCCCGGTTTTCGGGGTGGCCGGCGCATCTGCTGCGGGCTCTAGCCAGCCGAGCCGCGCCGCGCCGTCGCTCTCTTCGATCACGATCGCAAGCCGCCAGCGCGGCAGCATGCCGGGCGGCGGCACGACGGCGGCGAGTTTGCCCGCCCAATCGCGGCCCAGCTCGGCGCTAGAGGCGGCGATATGGCTGACGGCGCCGCGCCAGCCGCCATGCGCGCGGTCATAGGCCATCAACCCGGCGCGGAGCGTGTCCTCGGCGGCGGCCTGGAGATGCGGATCAAGGCTCGCGCGCACCATCAGCCCGCCTTCGCTGGTGGTCTCGGCGCCGAAGCGCGAGATCAGCTCCCGCTTGACCTCATCGGCGAAATACTCGCCGCCCGGGGTGACATCGGGGTGGTGGTAGCCATGCGGCACCAGCGGTTCGGCCTGTGCCGCGCGGGCTTCGGCCAGCGACACGGCGTGGGTTTCGGCCATGCGTTCAAGCACCCAGTCGCGCCGCGCCCGCGCCGCCTCGGGAAACCGGAAGGGATTGTAATTATTCGGCGCTTTCGGCAACGCCGCCAGCATCGCCGCCTCGGCCAGGGTCAGCTCATCGAGCGGCTTGTTGAAATAGGCCTCGGCGGCGGCGGCGACACCATAAGATTGCTGGCCGAGATAGATTTCGTTGAGATAGAGTTCGAGCACCCGCTGCTTGCTGAGGCTCTGATCGATGCGGAGGGCGAGGATCGCCTCGCGGATTTTGCGCCCAAGCGTCGGCTCGTTGCCGAGCAGCATATTCTTGGCGAGCTGCTGGGTGATGGTGGAGGCGCCGATCGGCCGCCGCCCTTCATGGAGATGGCCGATATCGGTCACCGCCGCGCGCAGGATGGCGAGCGGATCAACGCCGCGATGGGTCCAGAAATTCTGGTCCTCGGCAGCGATGAAGGCAGCAGTCACGAGGGGCGGGATGGCGGTGAACGGGGTGTAGATGCGCCGTTCATTGGCGAGTTCGGCGAGCAGCGAGCCGTCGCCCGCGAACACCCGGCTCATCACCGCCGGCTGGTAGTTTTTTAGCCCGTTGATATCGGGCAGATCGGCGACATAGTGGCGATAGGCGCCATAGGCGACGATCACCGCAGCGAGCCCGGCCAGCACGACAAGCCCGGCGAGCACCCCGAACAGCCGCCCGAGCCAGCGGGCGAGAAAGCGTCGCACGCTGCCCTTGCCAGGGCGCGGGGCGCGGGGCGGAGAGGGCGCTGAAGCAGCGCCGAGCCGCTCGCGCGGGGGAGGGGGGTCGATGGCCATCGCCGCTATATAATCCCCTCGGCCGCTGAAAGCATCCCACCCCGCCCCAGGGACGCGCTGATCGAAGCGCTGATCCGCGCTCTCTGTCGCGCGCTATCCGGCTGGGGCCACGGTCAGCGCCGTTGCGACGGAATTCCTCCATCTTTCCCGGCCTAAACCCACGCGGGCGCGACGCGCTGCCATCGCCCGCCAAAGACCGGGATCGCCTGGTGTTCGTCGATAGAGGTTAAGCGTGGCCGGCGGCCGGCATGGCGAGGCTTTCGCTGCCGGTGGCGCGGGCGACGGCGGCGAGCAGGCGCAGCGCCTCCGGCCCGCCGAGATCGCTAAGCCCGCCCTCTTCCATCTCTGCCGCCAGGATTTCGGCCTGGCTGGCGACGGTTTCGACGGCACGGCGCAGCGCCTCGCGCGAGAGGATCAGTTGCAGATCCTCCGATAACAGGTTCCAATCGCACAGCATGCCAAGCAGCCCTCGCTCTTGCCGTTTTGGCGTCTTCGGTTCGGCGCCGCAGAGACGGACCGCCGGGATCGCGCCAATCTCGTCCCGGCGGGTTAATTCCGCGTTTGCGCCGGGCGAGAAATTTCGTAAAGCGCGATCGCGGCGGCGGCGCTGACATTGAGGCTGGCCATCGGCCCGGGCATCGGCAGGCCGGCGATTTCGTCGCAGGTTTCGCGGGTCAGGCGGCGAAGACCTTCGCCCTCACCACCGAGAACCAGCGCGACCCGCCGCCCCGCAAGCGCCGGGCCGGAAAGCGCCGAGCCGCCGGCATCGAGCCCGACCACCCAGAACCCCTCTGCCTTGAGCGCGACCAGGGTGCGCGCGATATTGACGGCGCGGAGCACCGGCACGGTTTCCAGCGCGCCGGCGGCGGCCTTGGCCATGGTTCCGGTCTCGCCTGGCGCATGGCGTTCCTGCACGATCACCCCGCAGGCGGCAAAGGCGGCGGCGGCGCGTAGGATCGCGCCGATATTGCGCGGATCGGCGACCTGATCGAGCACCAGGATCGGGCCGGGCCGCTCCAGCACCCGCGCGAGCGGCGGCGGCGTCAGCGGATCGGCGAGAAGGGCGACCCCCTGGTGCGCGGCATCGGGGCCGAGAAGCTGGTCGAGCCGGGCGCGCTCCACGCGCTCGGGCGCCAGCGGCCAGGGCGGCGGCAAACGCGCGGCGAGCGCGGCTTCCGCCTCCTCGGTGAGCAAAAGGCGGCGAAGGCGCCGTGCCGGGTTGGCGAGTGCCGCCGCGACCGCGTGCCGCCCTGAGAGCCAGACCGTGCCGTGCGGTGGCGCTTCGGGGCGCGGGGCGGGCGAACGCGCGGGGCGGAAGGCGCGCCCGGCGGGGGCCTGACCGGCCGGCCCGGGCCCTACCTGCGCACCCCGGAAGGGGTGGGAGTCGCGGTTTTTTCCCGGATGCGGGCGGTGCGGCGGTTTCATCGCGCCTCTATAGCTTTCCCCGCCCATGACGACAAATTCGTCTCGCGACAAATTCGTCCCCAACCTATCTGGCCTTATCTGGCGACAGGCTTATCCTCGCCAGCCCCCCGCGCCGCGGCCGCTTCGCCAGAGTTGCAGGCGAAACGCCGCATAGGCGATCGCCGCGGCGATGATCACCACCGGCAGCAGGGTCATGGCGAGCCAGAAGGCGAAGGCGGCGAGTGCGATGGTGCCGAGCACCAGCGCGACCAGGGCACCGGCGGCGGCGAGGCGGAAAAGCCACGGCGTTCGCCCGAATTCGGCGGCGGCCGGGTGTTGGAATTCCCCCTCCGGCGTCATATCGATGATAATGGTGCGGCGCGCTTTCATGCCTTGCGCACGTGGTCGGTCGCCAAGGCCGCGTCAAGACCGCCCGCCCGCATTCCTCGGTCTATTTCCCTCCCGCCGCGATCGTGGCAGTTTCCCGGCCAAACAAGGGAGCGATGACACATGGTGACGGGCGCAAGGCAGGCTTTGCCGGTCGATTTGACGGGGCTGCGGGTGGCGATTTCGGCCGCGGCGGGCGGGATCGGGCGGGTGATGGCGGATAGTTTCGCAGCCTCCGGGGCACGCGTCTTCATCTCCGATATCGACGCGCAAGCATTGGCGGCTTCCCCCCATGCCGGCCTGCGCGCCGATGCCGGCCGGCGCGAAGAGGTCGAGGCGTTCATGGCGGCAGCACTCGCGCATCTCGGCGGACTCGATGTCTTGGTCAACAATGCCGGGATCGCGGGGCCAACCAAGCGGGTCGAGGACATCGCGCCTGAGGAGCTTTCGGAGACGCTGCGGGTCGATCTCGAGAGTTTTTTCCACTGCGCCCGTCTCGCCATTCCGGCGCTGCGCGAGGCCGGAGGCGGTGCGATCATCAATCTCAGCTCCGCCGCCGGGCGCTTCGGCTTTCCCCTCCGCGCCCCTTATGCGGCGGCGAAATGGGGGGTGGTCGGCTTCACCAAGACGCTGGCGATCGAACTCGGCCCGGACGGGATTCGCGCCAACGCCATCCTCCCCGGCCTCGTCGACGGGCCGCGCATCCGCGCCGTCATCAAGGCGAAGGCGGTCGCGGCCGGCATTTCCGAGAACGAGCAGACCGATCGCGCCGTTGCCACCACCAGTCTTCGCTGCTTCGTCACCCAGCTAGACATCGCCAACATGGCGCTCTATCTCGCAAGCCCCTTCGGCGCGACGATCAGCGGCCAGGCGCTGGCGATCGACGGCGATATTCAGATGCTGATCTGAGCGGCGGCCAGCCGGCGAGGAAAAACGAGAAAATCATCGCGGCGATGACGCCGATCGCGACCGTGAGCCCGATGCCATGCAACAGCGGCGTGCGGCAGAAGAGCAAGAGGCCGAAGGTCGAGAGCGTCATGACATGGCAGAGGAGGAGCGTGCGGAGGGTGCGCGCGCGCTCGTCGTCGCTCGGCTGGCGGCGGGCGAAAAAAAGCGCGTAATCGAGCCCGATCCCGACCATCAGCGGCAGCGCGACGATGTGAAACAGCGACAAAGCCTCGCCGAACCACCCGAGCAGCGCCACCGTCACGATGACCGCACCGCAGAGCGGGGCGAGCACCCGCGGCACCATGCGCACGCCGCCGAGCCCGACGATCAGCGCCGCCAGCGCGCCGCCGGCGCCAAGACCGAGCCAGCGCCAGGCTTGCCCGGTATAGGTCGCGACCAGCGCCGTCATCGCGGCCGGAACGTCGAGAATATGCACGTCCGGGGCATCGGCGAAGGCGGCGCGAAACGCCGCCGGATCGGCGAGCCCGCTCGGCGCGATGACGCCGAACCAGCGCCCGCCATAGGCAAATAGCAGCGGCGCCAGCCGGGCGGCGAGAAGCGGCGGGGTGATCGCGGCGAGCGTGAGCGGCGGCTCTTCGCGGGCGGTCGCGGCATCGTCGAGAAAGGGTTTGAAGGCATCGGCGCGAAACCCGAGCCCATCGGCCGCCCGCGCGACCCGTTCGGCGAGCAGGCTTGGTGGTGGGATCGCCCGCTGCCGGGCACGCTCGGTCGCGACACTGGGCAAGAGGCGGGCGGCGAGATTGACATCGGCGAGGCTGCCGCGTGCGATCAGGCCGTCAAGGCGCGGCAGCAAGGCTTCCTCACGCGCCAGCACCGCCTCGGCGCGAGGCCCCTCCACCCAGGCGAGAACGGCGACTTCCGGCGCCCCCAATTCGGCGCGCAAAGCGCCGTCGAGATCGCCGGCTTCTTGCGCAACCGGGCTCAGCGCCCGGAGGTCGCGCGTGAGCGGCGGCGGTGCCGCGAGCAGGGAAAACCCGGCGAGCGCGATCGGGACGAGCGTCCAGGCGCGATAGCGCCGCAGCCCCTCCCAGCGCGCGAGCCAGGGCGCCGGGCGCTCGGTGGGCGCGATCGCGACCGCAACCACCAGCGGCGCGAGGATCAAGCGCGTCGCGAGCGCCGCCGCGACCAGCCCGCTTGCGGCAAACAGACCGAGTTCGGCAAGGCCCGGAAAGGCCGAAAACCCCATCCCGGCGAGCCCGGCGGCGGCACCGGCGACGGTCACCGCGAGCGTCCGCCCAATCCGGCCGCTGGTCGCAGCAGCCGCCTCGCCCGGGCGGCGATGGCCGATCCAGAGTACCGGATAATCGAGGCTGACACCGAGCATCGTCATCCCGAACCCGAAGGTCAGCGCATGCACGCGCCCGAAAACGAGAGTGGTCAGCGCCAAGGCCGCGGCGGTTGCGAACAAAACCGGGATCAGAACGGCGGCGAGTGCCAGCGGGTTTTTCAGCCATGCCGCGAGAATGGCGATCACCAAGAGGCCAGACAGCACCGAGATGGTCTCGGCATCACCGCGGATCGCGTGTTCGGCGGCAAGGGCGAAGACCGCCGGCCCGCCTTGCAGCAGCCGTGCTTGGCCGCGGGCGCTGGCCTGAAACGCCGCCGCGACCGCGTGCGCCGCCCGGCGCTGGCCGGCGAGATCGACGCCGCTTGCGCGGGTGCGGGCGATGAGGAGGGCGCGATCACGCTCGGGCGCGAACCAGACGCCGTCGATCGTGCGTACCCGGCTCGGCCCGGCCCAAAGCGCAAGCAGCGCCGGCGCCGCGCCGGTGGGATCAGCGAGGCCGAATGCGCTCGCGAGCGGGGCGGCGGAGGAGGCGAGGATATCGCGTAGTGCGACGAAATCGGCGTGGAGCGCGGCTTCGGTGAAGGCTTCCGGGCGTGTCGCGGGCGAGAGCAGATAGCGATGGCGAAACAAAAATTCCTGTTCCGCGCCGCCGGCGAGATTATCGCCGTTCTGGACGAAGCGAAATTGCCCGGACGCGCCGAGCCGGGCGGCAAAATCGCGGCTGATCGCAGCGAGAGCGGCCGGCGGCGCCCCCTCGATCCCGAACAGAAGTAGGCTCGCGGCCGGCCCTTGCCGCACTTGGTCGAGCATGAAGCGGGTGTCTTCATTCCCGCCCTGGGGCAGGAAATCGGCGATGTCGGCGCTGAGATCGGCCCGCGCGAGGGCGAGCACGACGAGGCCGATCGCGAGCGCGAGGGTCGCGAGAAGACGCAAGCGCGCGCCGGTCATGATGCGCCGGTCACGGCGTTGGCGTGATGCGCATGACACTGGCATCGCCATTGCTTTGCTCGAAGGCGACGAGGTCGGGCATCGGCCCGCTGCCTTCGATGCGCGCAACGCGCAGGAAACGCGCGACCGCGGGATCGCTCGGCACCAAGGTTAGGCGCCAATGCGCCCGATCGCCTTCGAGCCCGACGCTGTACTCGCGTTCGAGTGCCGCGAGATCGCCGGCCAACGTCGCCCTGATCGCCGTCACGATGCCGGCAATCGGCGGCGCCGTGGTGAGATCGATCTCGCGCGTCGGCTGCTCGCCGAGCGTGAGGCTCAGGCGCTCGCCGCGCAGCAGCAAGCGCTCGGGATGCGGTGGGGCGGTGATTTTTTCGAGCTGGTCCGGCCGCCGCCAGGCGAGCGTGCCGTGGGTCTCGATCGGTGCCGCGAGCGCGTGCAGGGTCTTGGTCTCAACGAATGTCGCATGCCGCTCGGGCACTGCGGCGAGGTCAGCCATCAGCCCCGCGATGGTCAGCGGCGCGGTTTCCGCCCAAGCCGGCCGCGCGACCATCATCGCGAGCATGAGGAGGGCGGCGAGACCGCCCGGGCTTATCGGTGTTTTCCCAGACATCATGAAAATTGAACCAATTATAAGGGTATTCGCGACAGAGGGCGGCGAGACGCTCGGCATAGCGGGTCACGTGCGGGCGCAGCGCCGCCCAAGGCTCGGCCGTGCCCGCCGCCTTCCCGGCATGGTGCGGCGTGATCGTCGCGGCGAGGGGTTCGATATGCACGAGATAGCGCCGGCGCGCGAGACGAAGCGCGAAGCCGAGCAGCACCGGCGCGCCGGTGGCGGCGGCCAGGCGGAACGGGCCGAGCGGAAAGGCCGCCGGTGCGCCGAGAAAATCGGTCACCATCACCGCTTGCCCGGCGGCTGGGCGATCGGCGAGCAAGCCGACCACGCCGCCGCCGGCGAGGGTTTCGCGGAGCGCCAGCGCCAGCGCGATGCCATCGCCATCCGGCCCGGGGAGGGCGATCACGCTCGCTGCAAAACTCGGGTCGAGTTCCTCGAACAAAGCCGTCAGCGCGTCGTGCGCGTTACGCTGCATGACCATGCGGATCGCCGCCGGTGCGCCCGCTCCGGCGGCGAAACGCAGCATCTCGAAGCTGCCGAGATGGGCGCCGAGCAGCACCACGCCCTTTCCTGCCGCCGTCGCGGCGACGAGATGCTCGCGGCCCTCAACGCGAATATCGAACAGCGCCCGCCGGCCTTGCAGCAAGAAAAAGCGATCGAGGAGCGTTTCCGCGAAGGTGAGATAATGGCGGAATATGTCGCGTGTCCCAACCGGCCGGCGCCGCGCCGCGCCATTCCCCGCCTCGCCACCGAGGGCACGGGTGAGAAAGCGCCGAGAGGCCTGCCTGCCGGCCGCGTCAAAGAGAAAAATGCTGAACGTGATCGGCCATAGCAGCAGCGCCCCGGCCCGCCAGCCGAGCCGCCGGCAGAGCCAGGCCATCAGCCGTAGCCGGCGCCGGCCGTCGCTGGCCGCGCGGGCTTGCCAGGCGGGCACCGCCGGCGCCTCCATCATGGCGTGAAACGCGGCGCTGGGGCTGCAAGGCCGAGGCGCCCGCGCAGCACCGGCCCCGCCGCACCGTGTGCGGTGACCGTGATGTGCCCGGAATCGAGGTGGGCGAGGGTGTAGTCGATCCGCTCGCCGGGGCGCACCGGGCGGAGGAATTTGAGCCGCGTGATCCCGCCGACCGCCGCAATGGCGGCATCGGCGAGAATGAGATCGAGCAGCACCACCCCTGGCAGCAGCGGATCGCCGGGGAAATGCCCGGCGAAAGCGGGGTGGGTTGCGGAGATGGTCAGGGTTCCCGAAATCGGGGCGCAAGGGGCCATCGGCGCTTAGCCGCTGGTCGACGTTCCGGCGAGCGCGGCAAGGTGGGTCGCGTTCAGCTTGCCGAACTCGTTGCGCGGCAGCCGCGGCACTTGGATCACCCGGCGCGGCAGGAAAATCGGGTCGATTTCCCGCCGCAATGCCGCCAGGATCGCCGCCGGCTCGCGTCCTGGTGCGACCACGAAGGCGAGCAGGCGCGCGGTCGGCTCGGCGTCGAGATCGCCGGGGGCGACGAAAACCCCGTCCTCGACCCCTTCGATCGCGGTCAGGATGCGGGTGAGGGCGGCGAGGGAGGCGCGTTTGCCGCCGAGCTTGATGACGTCGCTGCGCCGGCCGAGGAGGCGAAACCGTGTCGGCGCGAGCAGTTCCAAGGCATCGGCGAGCGCCACCGTCTCAGCGAACGGGGCGGCGACCGAAACCACGCCCTCGGCGTCGGCGGCCAAATGCAGGCCGGGATAGGCCTCCCAGATCTCGCCCGCCGTCGTCATCCGGCTGGCGATCGAGCCGGCTTCGGTCGCGCCGAAGATTTCCGCGACCCGGGTCTGCCAGCACGCCTCGGCGCGGGCGGCGAGGTCGGCGGCAAGCGGTGCGGTCGCCGAAATCACCAGGGCGAGCGGCGGCAGGCTGAGGCCGGCATCGAGCAAGGCACGGAGCTGCAACGGCGTCGTGACCAGAAGGCGCGGCGCCGGCATCGCGGCAAGGGCGGCGGCGATGTCATGGGGGAAGAATGTCGGCCCGCACCAGCTCGTCACCGGACAATGGAGGGCGAGCAGAACCGTGGTCTCGAAGCCGTACATGTGTTGCGGCGGCACCGTTGCGACCAGGGAGACCGGCGCCTCGGCTGCGAGCCCGAAGCGCATCGCCGCGGCGTGGCTGCGGGCGTGAAGCGCGCCCCAGCGTTTGCGGTGAGCGACCGGCTCGCCGGTGCTGCCGGAGGTGAATACCGTCGCCGCCGGCATCTCGCCGGCGAATTCGGGGTTTGCCCACTCCCCCGCCGGGTTGGTGCTGGCGAGCAAAGAGCTGGGGTCGAGCGTGATCGTCGGGCAGGACGCGGCGCTCGCCGGGCGCTCGCCGAGGATCGCTGCGGCGCCGAGGCGGGCCGTGAGGTCGCGGACCCGGCCCGGGGAGCGGTCGCTCGACAAGGCGCTCTCACAGCCGGCGATCATCGCCGCGGCGAAGCCGAGCGCGAAGGAAAGCCGATCCTCGCAGAGATTGAGCACCATGCCCCCCGCCGGCAGCGCCGCCGCAAGCCGCGCCGCGGCGGCGAGAAAATCGCAGGCCCGGACCACCCCGTCCGCGCTTTGAAACAGCGCCGCGGTTTTTTTGCGTGCGACAAGCGCAAAGCGCGCGGGGAAGGGCTCCATTGCGGGGTTTATTTGGTGCGGGTGGCGCCGATATGGGCGGCGAGCGCGCGCAAGTTCGCGAAGATCCGACGGTTGCGCTCATCGTCGGATTTCAGCTCGATGCCATAGTCGCGCGAGATCGCGAGCGCGAGTTCGAGGGCGTCGATCGAATCGAGGCCGAGGCCCTCGCCGAACAAAGGTGCCGTGGGATTGATGTCTTCGGGCTTGTTCTCGAGATGGAGAACCGTCACGATAAGCCGCGCGATCTCCGCCTCGAGCGCGAGGGCGCAGTCGGGGAGGGGATCGCGAGGCGGGATACCCGCCGCTTGGGCGTCGTCGGCGGTCCGTGGCGCGGTCGCGATCGGTAGGATGTCAGGCTGGCTCATGGGTTCCCAGGGGCTGGAGCAACAAGGTTCATAGCGTTTCGGCATGATCTCATCCTCATATGTGAAGCTCACCGGCCGATTGTCCAGCCATGCCGATGCCGGCGGCGGGGAAGCGCCGGTTTTCGGCCCGGTCAGCTTCACCGTCGATCTCGAGGATCATGCCCCCCTGGCCGAGGGGCCGGCGCGGGTAAAAGCGCTGACCGAGACCTTCCTCGAATTTTTTGCGGCCCAACGAATCAGCGCGACTTTTTTCGTCACCGACGAGATCGCCCGCCGCGCGCCCCTGCTGGTGCGCGCCATTGCCGCGGGTGGGCATGAAATCGCCTCGCACGGCTATTGCCATGCCCGCTTGGATGCGCTCGATCCGCACGATTTCGCTGCCGAGATGACAGCGGCGAAGGCACGGCTCGAGGATATCGGCGCGGTCGCGGTCGCCGGATTTCGCGCGCCGTTCTTTTCGCTCGTGCCGAGGACGGCGTGGGCGGTGGAGGGGCTGCTCGCGGCGGGTTTCGCCTATTCTTCGAGTGTCATCCCCGGCCCCGCTTGGATCGCTGGCTGGCCGGGGGCGCCGCGCGCGGCGTTTCGCTGGCCGGGCGGCTTGCTCGAATTGCCGGTGCCGGTGGCGCCGCTGGCCGGGCGGCTGCTGCCGGTGCTGGGCGGGATGTATCTCCGCGCCTTGCCGCTCCGCGATCTCCGGCGCCTCTGGCGGCGCCTCGCGGGGCAGACGCTCTGGACCTATTGTCATCCCTATGACATCGAAACCGAGATGAGGGGGCGGTTGCGCGGTCTCGGCGGTGTCGCAAGCCTGGTGCTCGGGCTCAACCGCGGGGCGACGCTGCAGCGCTGGCGGCTGCTTGCCGCGGCGGCCGCGCCACCACTCGGGGTGCGCGCGGAAACCCTCGCCGCGGCGCCGTTTTTAGACGGGAAAGGATGGCATGTCAGATAAAATCGCGGAAACGACGTTCCCGGGCGCCGCCGAACTCTTCTCGCTCGCCGGGCGCACGGCGTTGATCACCGGCGCCTCCGGTGGCCTCGGGCTCGCCTTCGCGCACATGCTCCACGGCGCCGGTGCCCAAGTCATTCTCGCCGCCCGCAACGAGGCGCGGCTGGCCGCGGCGGCCGCCGCCCTCGGCGAGCGGGCCGAAGCGGCGCGGCTCGACGTCACCGATGACGCCTCGATCGATGCCTGCCTCGCCGGGCTCGCGGCGCGGGGGGTGGTCGCTGACATCATCGTCAACAATGCCGGCATCGCCGCGCCCAAGCCTGCCATCGAGCAGAGCGCCGCGGATTGGGATGCGGTGCTCGCGGTCAATCTCCGCGGCGCCTTTCTGGTTGCGCGCGCCGCGGCGCGGCGGCTGATCGCGGCCGGGCGGCCGGGGTCGATCATCAACATCGCCTCGATCCTCGGGATCCGCGTCGGCTCTCATCTCGCGTCTTACACCGCCGCCAAGGCGGGGTTGCTGCACCTGACGCGGAGCCTCGCGATCGAGTTCGCCCGCCACCAGATCCGCGTCAACGCGCTGGCGCCGGGGTATATTGAAACCGATATGAATTCTGGATTTTTCGCAACCGAAGCGGGTCAGGCAATGATCCGCCGCATCCCGCAGCGCCGGCTCGGGACGCCGCGCGACCTCGCCGGCCCACTGCTCCTGCTCGCCTCCGACGCCGGCGCGCACATGACCGGGGCGACGATCGTCGTCGATGGCGGGCACACGGTGAATAGCATCTAGACGTGCCATTCGTCGGTGGCGTAAGAAAACAAGAAAAATGTTCTTTTTTGAAAAAAAGAACCAAAAAAACTTTTGTCCTGTTTGGCGGTTGGGCAGCGCCGCAGGCGCTCAGATCGTTGGTGCGTGGCGCATCGGCACGGGTTCGAGATAGCGATCGAAGGCGGCGGCGACGGCGCGGAGAAATGGCCGCGCCGAGGCGGGCACGCTGAGATGGCGGCCGTCCCAGGCGATCAGGCCGATCGCCGCCAGTTCGGCGAGGGCTGGATGGGCGTCGTCGAGCGCATTCGCGGCCGCGCCGTGCGCTGCGAGTAGCTCGTCGAGATCGAGCCGCATCGCGCACATCACCTGCTCGATCGCGGCGCGGCGCAGCCGGTCATCGGCGTCGAGCGCGACCCCGCGCGCAACCGCCAAGCCCCCCGCCGCGATCGCCGCGCGATAGGCCGGCACGCGCGGCGCGTTCTGCGCATAGCCCTGCGGCAGGCTGCTGATCGCCGAGGCGCCGAGGCCGATCAAGGCATCGGCGGCATCATCGGTGTAGCCTTGGAAATTCCGGCGCAGCTGGCCGCTGGCGGCGGCCTGAGCGAGCCCGTCGCCGGGTTTGGCGAAATGGTCGAGACCGATCGCGAGATAGCCCGCGGCGAGGATTTCGGTCTCGGCGATTTCGCGAAGCAGAAACCGCGTCCGTGCATCCGGCAGCGACGCCTCCGGGATCAGCGCCTGATGCCGCTGCATCCACGGCACATGGGCATAGCCGAACACCGCGATGCGCTCTGGCGCGATGGTCAGCGCCTGGCGCAGGGTCGCCCGCAGCCCGTCCGCGGTCTGGTGCGGCAGACCATAGACCAGATCGAGATTGACCGAGCCGACGCCGATCCCGCGCAAGGCTTCGGCGCAGGCGGCGGTTGCGGCGAAGGATTGCTGGCGCCCGATGGTTTCCTGCACGTCCGGCGCGAAATCCTGCACCCCGAGGCTCACGCGCGTCGCCCCCATGTCCTTGAGCGCCGCAAGACGGTCCGCCGGCAGGCGGCGCGGATCGATCTCGATCGCGATTTCGGCGTCGCGAGCGAGGTGGAAATGTCGGCTTATGCTTTCGCTGATCGCGCGTAATTCCGCCGCCGGCAAGATGCTCGGCGTGCCGCCGCCCCAATGGATCTGGCGGACCGTGAGCGGCTTGCCGATGGTTTGCGCGACCAGGGCGATCTCGTCGCGCAGCGCCGCGGCGTAGGTGCGGAGCGGCGCATCAGTATTCACAGCACTGGTATGGCAGCCGCAAAAGCGGCAGAGCGTGCGGCAGAACGGAACGTGGAGATAAAGTGAGAGCGACGCCGTCTCCGGAAGGGCGGCGAGCCACCCGGCGGCGGTTGTGGCGCCGACTGCATCCGAGAAATGCGGCGCGGTGGGATAGCTCGTGTAGCGCGGCACCCGCCGGTCATAGCGGGCGATCAGGGCGTCGATGTCCATGGCGGCAGTTTAGGGGATTTCAGCCTGTCCGCTTTGAGGCAGATCAAGCCACGATGAGGCATCGGGCGCCCTATTTCGCGCGCCGCGGCAGAGCCTCGAGGGCTTGCACGATCGCCGCCGTCACCTCGCTCCAATCCCCGGCCCGGCTTTGGCGAAAGAGCCGGAGCGAGGGATACCAGGGGCTGTCGCTGCGATCGAGCAGCCAGCGCCAGTCAGACGGGGTCGGGAGCATCAGCCAAGCCGGCTTGCCGAGCGCGCCGGCGAGATGGCCGACCGAGGTATCGACGCATATCACGAGATCGAGATTGATGATCGCGGCGGCGGTTTCGGCGAAATTGGTCAGGGCTTCGGAGACATCGAGAAGGCCCGGCAGCACGTTCGGCGTCGCGCGGTCACGTGGCGGGAATTTCTGCTGCAGCGAGACGAAGGCGACCCCCGTGACCTTGCCGAGCGGGGCGAGGTCGGCGAGCCGCATCGAGCGGCGGCGATCATTAGGGTGGGTCGTGCGTCCCGCCCAGGCGACGCCGACGCGCAAGGCCCCACGCGGCAGTTCGCGCTCGAAACGGGTTTGCCAGGCGCGGATGAGGGGGGGATCGACGCTGAAATAAGGGATCGGTGCTGGGATCGTCGAAAGGTCGGTTGCGAAAATCCCCGGCAGGCTCGACATCAGGCAAAAAACCTTATGCGGCGGAATCTGATCCCAGCGGGTATGGCAGGCTGCGACGCCGCGGATCGTGCGCAGCAACGGCGCGATATCGGGGCTACAGCCCACCACCACCTCCCGGCAGCGCGCCACGACCTCGGGGATATAGCGGCTGAATTGCAGCGTATCGCCATAACCCTGATCGCCGACGAGAAGGATGCGGTCGTCGGGCAAACTCATGCCGTTCCAAGCCGGCGCCGCCATTTTCGGGAGCATCCCCTTGGCCTGTTCGAGCTGGTTGCGCCATTCATACTCCACCCAGCCCGGTTTCATCTCACCGCGCGCGAGCAGGATCTGGCCGATCGCGAGATGCGCTTCGGGATGAGCGGGCTCTTTCGCGAGCGCGGCGAGAAAGGCATCGATCGCGGCGTCGCGCTCGCCGCGATCCATCAGCGCCTTGCCGAGATTGACCTGAAAACGCGCAATCGCCGGCTGCAGACGCACCGCTTCGGCGGCGGCGGTAACGGCGTCGTCGAAACGATAGAGCAGGCGATAGAGGCCCGAGAGATTGCTATGCCAGGAGGCGACGTTCGGCTGCTTGGCAAGCGCCCGCTCGATCAGGGAGGTTGCCCGCGCAAGATCGCCGCGATGGCCGAGAATGGCGCCGAGCAAGGCGAGCGCCGGCGGGTGGTCGGGCACCGCTTCGAGGACGTCCTGGCAGATGCCGGCGGCTTCGCCGAGGCGCTTGGCGAGCATGGCCTGCTCGGCGCGTTGCAATTGCTCGAGAATGGCTTTGCTCCGCTCCGCCGCCGAAACGGGCGGCGGCGGCTGGGCGGCGAGACCGGGCGGCGCCGGCACCGCGGGCGCGGCGGCGGCCGGCGGCGGCGCGGGAGGGGTGGCGACGGGCGTGGTCGGTGCGCTCATGGCCGAAGGATGCCAAGCTGCGCGGCCAAACAAAAGGGGGCACCCGGCGGTTTCGCCGCGGGCGCGGCGTTTCGCCAAAAAGCCGCGTCAACCGGCGATCGCGGTCGGCGCGATCCGGCGCGAAACCGCGCTGGCGCAGCCAGAGTCCGGCGCCGCGATCGCCGCCAGCACGGTGAAATGCTGGCGCGCGAGCGGGCGATCGCCGAGGAGGATCACGAATTCCCAGTCGCCGGCGATCATTTCCCAGGGATCGGTGAAGGTGAAGCCGACATAATGCGGCCCGGCGCCAGGGGGAATTTCGAACCGATCGACGCTGCCGGCGCGGCCATCGGGCCGGCGCAGCGGGGGGTGGGTCACGCGAATGGTGAGCGGCGCTGTGGCCGGCGCGGCGCGGTCGAAGATCACGCCGAAGCTCCGGCAGAGCTTAGCGGGAATGGTCTCGGTCGCCGCGACCAAGCGCGGCAGCCCGGTGCGATCGACGCCGCTCAGAGTCTGGTCGCCAAGGCCGGGCGGAAGGCTGCCGGTGACGGGGGCGGCGCGGAAAATCCCGACGGCGAGGATACTAATCTCGGGCGTTTCGGCGTGGCTGGGCAGCGCTGCGACGAACACGCCGATCGCGAAGAGGAAAGCCAGCGGGATTTGACGGGGAAGGGTCGGGATTGTATAAGCCGATCTGCAAATGCGAATAACTCTCATCATTATGCGCAACAACGATACCAGAATGAGGCGACCCGAACGATGCGTTCCCTGTTCTTTTCCGCGATGGCCGTCGGCCTGCTCACCCTTGGCACTGGCGCGGCGCTGGCGGCTGACGATGTCGAAAGCCGTGACCTCGTGATCAAGGATCATGTCTTTTCTCCCGCCGAAATCACCGTCCCCGCCGGCAAGCGGGTGGCGATTCATATCAAGAACATGGACAAGACGGCAGAAGAGTTCGATTCCTCGGCGCTCAAGGTCGAAAAAGTGATCGCCGGCGGCGGCAGCGGCACCCTCTATCTCCGCCCGCTCGCGCCGGGACGCTATAAATTCGAGGGGGAATATCACGACAAGACCGCCCAAGGGGTCGTCATCGCGCAATAGCGCTGCCCCATCGTGGTTTGATATAACTCGGGAAGGCCAGATCATGGTCGCTGCGTTGCTGATTGTCTTTCGTGAGGTCATCGAGGCCGGGTTGATCGTCGGCATCGTGATGGCGGCGACCAAGGGCGTTCCTGGGCGCGGTCGCATGGTCGGGCTCGGCATCGCCACGGGGGTCATGGGCGCCTGTCTCCTCGCGGCCGGCGCTGGTCGTCTCGGCGCCCTTTTCGCGGGCAGCGGCCAGGAGGTTTTTCAGGCCGCAGTGCTCGGCATCGCGACCCTGATGCTCGCCTGGCACACGATCTGGATGGCGAGCCACGGCCGCGCCCTCGCCCATGAGATGCGCGCCCTCGGCGGCGCGGTGCGCGAGGGGAGCCGGCCACTCGTCGCGCTTGGCATCGTGGTTGCCATCGCGGTGCTGCGCGAAGGCTCGGAAGTGGTGCTGTTTCTTTACGGCATCGCGCTCTCGGGCGGCGTGTCGGGTTGGGGGATGGTGGTCGGCGGGGCGCTTGGCATCGTCGCTGGCGCCCTCGTCGCGGCGCTGCTTTATGGCGGCCTCATCGCGATTCCGGTCGGGCGCATGCTGTCGCTCACCGGCGCGCTGATCACGCTGATGGCCGCCGGCATGGCAGCGCAAGCGGTCGCGTTCTTGCAGCAGGCGGGGTTCGCCGATCTGCTTTCGGCGCCGGTGTGGAACTCGGCGGCGTTGCTCAGCGACGACTCCATCGCCGGCCGGCTCGCCCATAGCCTGGTCGGCTACACCGCCGAGCCCGACGGCTTGCAGCTTTTAGTGTACGCCGCGACCCTGGCGACGATCTCCGGCCTTGCGCGCGCGGTGCGGTCACGGATGCGCCCGGCGCGTGCCGCTGCGGCGGAATAGAGCGGCGTTTTTTACCGTCTGGTAAGCATCATCGCGGCATGATCGCCCGCTTCCATGGGAACGGGCGTTATGGCGGAAAAATCTGCTGAACATCCTCCGACGCGCGAGGGCGGGCGCGGGGCCGCGGCGCTGATTGGCGGGCGCTATCAGGTCGATTTCGCCTCCCCGTTCGCCGGCGCCGGCGGCGGGATGATGGCTTTCGTCGCACGCGATCAGCAAAACGTCGCGGCGGGGCTGATGGCGCTCCAGATCCGGCCGAGCGCGCCGGCCCGCGTCCATGCCATCGAACATCTCAGCAAAAGCGCTATCCCCGGGCTTTTGCTGCCGCTCGCGCACGGCGTCGCCCTCACACCGGAAGGCAGCGAAGCCGGCTTCGTCATCTGCGGCGCGCCGCCCGGCCCCTCGCTCGCCGCAAGCCCGCGGGTCTGGGGCGAGCGTGAGCTGCTTGAGTGCGTGCTGCGCCCGGCGGCGATGGTGCTCGATGCCCTGGCCACGCGCGGCGTCACCCATCGCGCCATTCGCCCCGATAATATATTCCAGGGCAGCGCCGGCGAGCCGGTGACCCTCGGCGCCGCTTGGGCCGGCCCGCCGGGAAGCTTGCAGCCGGCGCTTTATGAACCGCCTTATGTCGCGATGTGCCATCCTGCCGGCCGCGGTGATGGCGTCATCGCTGACGATATCTATGCTCTCGGCGTCACCTTGCTTACGCTTGCGCTCGGGCGGACGCCGCTCGCCGGGCTGGATGACGCGGCGATCATCCGGCGCAAGCTCGATCTCGGCAGCTATGCCGCCCTGGTCGGCGAGGCGCGTCTGCCGGCGATGATCGCCGATCTGTTGCGCGGCATGCTGGCCGAGGATCCGATCCATCGCCCGCCGCCGCAGCTCTATCTCGATCCTTCGGCGGCGCGGGCGCGGAGACTGGCGGCGCGGCCCGGGCGGCGGGCGCAGCGCGCCTTGAAAATCGCCGACCAGCCGATCTGGGACGCGCGTTCGCTGGCCTATGCCCTCGCCCGCCGGCCCGAGGAAGCGGTGCACTTGGTGCGCAGCCACTATCTCGACCATTGGCTGCGCCGGAGCCTCGGCGATGCGGTGCTGGCCGGGCGGGCGGATGACGTTGTGCGCCAGCGGAGCGAATTTCCCCCCGAGGATTCCCGCGCCGACGCGACGATGACGATGCGCCTGATCGCCGTTCTCGATCCGCTGGCGCCGCTCTGCTGGCGTGGTGTTGCTCTCTGGCCCGACGGGCTCGGCGGCGTGCTCGCCGAGGGCATGCAGGAAAACAGCGAGCTGACCGCCAAGATCGACGATCTCGTGGCCGCCGAAGCGGTCGCCGGCTGGGCCCTGATGCGCCCCGAACTCTGTGACGCAACAGCGCTCCGCCAGACCGCCCAGCATCACCGCATGTGGCAGCGCATCCGCGGCCTCGGCGGCGGCCTTGCGCGGATCGCCTACGCCCTCAACCCGCTGCAGCCCTGCGCCAGCCCGCTGCTTGCCGGCCGCTGGGTCGCGCGGCTCGCTGATCTCCTGCCGGCGCTGGAGGCGATTTCGCAGCAGCCCGAGCGCCGGCGCGGCGAGCCGGTGGACGGCCACATCGCCGCCTTCATCGCCGCTCACCAGGATGGCCGACTCAGCGGCGATCTCGGCGCCTTCGCCGGCGATGCGGCGGGCGGCGAGCCGCAGCTCGCGAGCCTGCGCGCTCTGTCGCGGCTGCAGGTGGCGCATTCCGCGCCGCTTCCGGGCCTCGCCGCCTGGCTCGTCGAGCGCGCCGAACCGCTGACCGAGCGCTGGCACAACCGCGCCCGACGCGCCGACGTTTTGGCGCAGCTCCGCCGCTTGGCCCAAGCCGGGCAATTGCTGCCCATGCTCGCCTTGTTTGACGACCGAAATGCGCTGGCGACCGATGCCCAGGGGTTGAAACAGGCCCTCGCTGCGGTCGCCAAGATCGACGCCGAGCGCGCGGCGCTGCGAACCGCGTCCGCCGAGCGCCGCCGCCGCGCGACCAGTATCGGCCATGAGATCGCGGTCGGCAGCGGCATGCTCGCGCTGGCGTCGAGCGTCGGCTGGCTGGTGTTCGGATGAAGGCCGGCGCGGGCGGCGGCACGGTGACGACGCGGCCGGCGGCAAAGCCGGGGCGGTCGCTGGTCTGGTTGCAGGGGCTCGCCTGCGGCGCGCTGGCGACGCTTGCGACACCGCTCGCGGTGCTGCTCGGCGTGCTGCTTTTGCCCGGGCTATGCGTTCTGCTGATCGACCGCATGCCGGGCAAACCGGTCGCGCGCACCATGCTCCTCTGCGGCGCCGCGGCGAGTGTAACCCCGGCTTGGCGGCTCTGGGATCATGGCTTGACGATGGAGAACAGCCTCGACCTGCTTTCCGATGTCTTCACCCTTGGCCTGGCCTGGGCGGCAACCGCGGCGGGCTGGCTGGTGGCCGAAGTGGCGCCGGTTTTCGTGCATCTCATCCTCGAGGGGACGAGCCGTCGGCGCGATGCGGAATTGCGCGCCGCCCGCGCACGCTACGAAGCGGAATGGGGCATCCCGCCCGCGGACGCCGACATGGCCGAACCGTGAGGGCGCTCTCGATAGAAAGACGTCGCGCGGCGCCCGGACTCAGATGACTTTCTTCTGCCGAAGCGCTGCGATCTCGCTGGCATCGAGGCCGAGTTCGCCCAGCACCGCCTCAGTATGCTCGCCCATCTCCGGGGTTGCGCTCCGCAAAGCCCAATTGGTGCGCGACAGCGAGACCGCCTGGCCGACGAGTTCCATCCGCCCGCGCCTGGGGTGCATCACCGGCGCGGCGATGCCGAGATGGCGGACTTGCGGGTCGGCGAAGACTTCGTCGATGCGATAGATCGGTCCGGCCGGCACGCCCGCCGCGTTCAGCGCCTCGATCCAGGCCGCCGCGGGCCGGGTTACGGTGATCGCCTCGATCGCCGCATTCATCTCGTCGCGATGGGCAAGGCGCGCCGCGCCGGTCGCGAATTTGGCGTCGGTCGCGAGATGCGGGGCGCCGAGCGTGTCGCAAAAGCGGCGATAGATCGCGTTGCCGGCGACCGCGATGTTGATATGCCCATCCGCGGTCTTGAAGACGCCGGTCGGCACCGTGGTCGGGTGATTGTTGCCGGCCTGGCCGGGCACGTCGTGCTCGATCAGCCAGCGCGCCGCCTGGAAATCGAGCATGGCGATCTGGGCGGCGAGCAACGAACTTTCGACATATTGGCCGAGGCCCGATTCCTCGCGCTCAAGCAGCGCAATCAGGATGCCCATGGCGCAGAAAATTCCCGCCGTGAGATCGGCGACCGGGATGCCGACCCGCATAGGCCCCTCGCCCGGGCGGCCGGTGATCGACATCAGCCCGCCCATGCCCTGCGCGATCTGATCGAAGCCGGGGCGGTTGGCATAGGGGCCGTCCTGGCCGAAGCCGGAAATGCTGGCATAAACGAGGCGCGGATTGACCTCGCGCAAGACCGGATAATCGATACCGAGGCGGCGCTTGACGTCGGGCCGGTAATTCTCGACCAAGACATCGGCGCGCGCGGCCAGGCGTTTGAGCAGCGCGACCCCCTCCGGCTGCTTGAGATCGAGGGTGATGGCGCGCTTGTTGCGGTGCAGATTTTGGAAATCCGCCCCCTCGCGCCCGCCGCCGAGCCCCTCCTCGGCGGCCGGGGCCTCGATCTTGATGACCTGCGCCCCCCAATCGGCGAGCTGGCGAACCGCGGTCGGGCCGGCGCGCACGCGGGAAAGGTCGAGGACGGTGAAACGGGCGAGGGGGAGGCTCATCGGGGCTCCGTCGGCTTTATCGGCGCTGGCGTCATGCGGGCGAGCGCGCTGGCGTGCTCGTCGCGTCGCCCGTCCGAGGTTAGCGGCTTCCGCTCGCCCCCGCCAGGGTGCCCGGCGAGCCCGCGCCCTGCCGGCCGAGATCAAAAAATCGCGACAAATCGGGCAATAAAACAATCATTAGAGTTTAGTCCTTGAGCGTCGGGAGGGTAGGCGATAGAGACAGGCCTGCCTTGGGACGGGCATTGGCGGTCGTGGAGCGTTTTGTGGCATTATTGCCGCCGTGTCGGCGCGGCAAATGCCTAACGTGCGCGGCCAGCGTATCCCTCTCTTGGGCCGGCAACGTGTGAGTGCTTGGAGAAGACATGAACAGCAGCGAAAACCCGTCCCCCCGCAAGAGCCGCGGCCCGCTGATTTTCGGTCTGATCGTGCTTGCCGTTGCCGTGGGCCTCGGCGTCTCCGGCATCATGGACCGCAAAAAAGCCGAAGCCGAGCTAGTCAAGGCGACCGACGCGGCGGCGATCCCGACGGTTGCGGTGATCAAGCCAGTGCCCAATCAACACGCGGATGAGCTGGTGCTGCCGGGCGACGTCGAATCCTGGTACGAAGCGCCGATCTATGCCCGCGTCAACGGCTACGTGAAGATGTGGTATCGCGATATCGGCGCGCGGGTCAAAACCAACGACCTTCTCGCCGAGATCGACACCCCCGATCTCGATCAGCAATATGCCGAGGCCAAGGCCGCCTATGCCCGCGCGGTCGCCGACCAGAAGCTCGCCGACGTCACTGCTCAGCGCTGGAAGCGGCTGCTTGCCTCTGACTCGGTCTCGCACGAGGACACCGACGTCAAGGTTTATGACGACGAAGCCAAGCACGCGGTGGTGGCAGCGGCGCAGGCCAATGTCAGCCGGCTCGAGGCGCTCGAGACCTTCAAGCGCATCGTCGCCCCGTTCGACGGCGTGGTGACGGCGCGACGCACCGATATCGGCGCCCTAGTCAACGCCGGCGGCGGCACCGGGCCGGAGCTGTTCGCCGTCGCCGATATCCACAAGATGCGCGTCTATGTCCGCATCCCGCAGATCTACATCTCGCGGATCAAGAGCGGGATGGAGGCCGATCTCTATATGCCGGAATATCCGAACGAAATCTTCCCGGCCAAGCTCAACACCACCGCCAACGCGGTGAGCCCGGATTCCCGCACCCTGCTCGTCGAGCTCTGGGCGGACAATCCGGAGGGGAAGCTCCAGCCCGGCACCTACGCCAATGTCCATTTCAAACTGCCGCCCAATCCGTCGACGGTTCGCGTTCCGGTGAGCGCGTTGATGTTCCAGCAGCACGGATTGCAAGTCGCGGTGGTGGATGCGACCCGCCACGTCAAGATGCATGACGTGACCATCGGGCTCGACATGGGCGCGGATGTCGAAATCATCTCCGGGCTCGCCGCCACCGACCGGGTGATCAACTCCCCGCCCGACTCCCTTTCGCCCGGTGATCTCGTCAACGTCGCCGGGGAGGGAGGCAAGGGCTCGAGCGGCAAAGGCGGCGAGCAGCTTTCAGAGGCCAGCCAGTGAGGCCCGAGAGGCGTTGGCTGGCGGCCGCTTCGCTCGCCGCGCTGCTCGCCGGATGCACCGATTTCGCGCCGAAATACCACGCCCCGATCGTCGCCGTTCCCACCTCGTTTAAGGAGACCGGCGATTGGCAGAAGGCCGACCCGAAAGACACCATCCCGCGCGGGCCATGGTGGTCGATCTATCATGATGCGGTCTTGAATAAGCTCGAGGATCAGCTCAACGCCGCCAACCCCGATATCGCCGCCGCGGTTGCGCATTACGATTCCTCGCGCGCCTTCGTCTCCGAAATCAATTCCGTGCTCTTCCCCTCGGTCGGCACCGGCGGCGCGGTCTCACAATTCGGCTGGAACGGCACCGGATCGCGGCCGCGCGGTGAACAACTCCGCGGCTTCAATGCGCCCAGTCAATACCCGATCGCGCCCGGGGTCGGGCGCAATTTCGGCACTTTCAACCAATACCAATATGACGCCGTCGGCGGCAGCGCGAGTTACGAGATCGATCTCTGGAACCAGCTGCACGACATGGTAAAGAATGCCGAATACCAGTCGCAAGCGGCCGCCGCGCTGCTCGCCAACGCCCAACTCAGCCTGCAAGCGCAGCTCGCGAGTGATTACGTCCTGCTGCGCGGGCTCGATGCCGAAATCGACGTCATCGCCCGCGCGGTAAAGGATTATCAGGACGGGGTTCAGATCACCGTCAACCGCTATCAGGGGCAGATCGCCTCCGGCCTCGACATCTCTGAGGCCAAAACCGTGCTCGAGCAGGCGCAGGCGGAGGAATCCGACGTCAAAGCCTCGCGCGCGCTGGTCGAACACGCCATCGCGTCCTTGGTTGGCCAGCCGGCCTCGCAGTTCACGCTGAAACCGGTGGTGGCGCCGATCGCGCTGCCCAGCATCCCGACCGGCCTGCCCTCTGACCTCCTGCAACGGCGCCCGGATGTCGCGGCGGCGGAGCGGCAGGTGGCGGCGGCGAATGAGGAGATTGGCGTCACCAAAGCCGCGTTCTTCCCGGTCTTCAATCTCGGCTTGGTCGGCGGCGGCCTCGGCGGCGGCTACGGCCAGACGATGATCGCGAGCCCGCTGAGCTATTGGGCGATCGGGCCGCAATTCCTGATGCCGCTGTTTGAGGGCGGCTATCGCCGTGCCGCCGAGGCGCAAGCCTATGCTCGCCTCCGCGAAGCGGTGGCGAATTACCGCGCAACCGTGCTGCTTGCTTATCAGGAGGTCGAGGACGATCTCTCGCTCCTCAACAATCTCGGCACCGAGTTCCAGCAGGTGAGCGAGGCGGTGAACGATTCGGCGCGTTCGCTGCAACTCTCGACCTCCTTGTTCCAAGAAGGCGGGGTCAACTATCTCGATGTCGTGGTCAACGATATCCAATGGCTCGATACCCAGGTCTCGGCGATCCAGGTGCAGACGCGCCGGCTGCAATCCAATGTCGATCTCGTGCGCGCCTTGGGCGGCGGCTGGACGATGCAGGATCTTCCCGGCGCCGAGCAGACGATCATGCTCGACCCGCTAAAGCCGGGCACCGCGAGCCCGAAGCAGGTCGGCCCGACCCAGGCGAGCTTCTATCAGCCGGCGCCCAATGCCGCCGCCGCGCCGCCCGCGTCGAACCCGCCGCCATCCGGCCAATGAGCGGCGACGAAGGCGAGGGGGCAACCCGCGCGCTTTTGGTGGAGCTTGCTGCAAGCCTTTTCGCGCGCGGGTTTTCGGTCGGCAGCGCCGGCAATATCAGCGTCCGGCTCGCGGACGGCTATCTGATCACGCCGACCAATTCTTCGCTGGGGCGGCTGGAGGCTGCGCGCATTTCGCGTCTCGATCCCGAGTTCCGCCATCTTGATGGCGATAAGCCCTCGAAGGAAGTGTTCATGCACCGCGCCTTCTACCGGGCGCGGCCGGAGGCGCGGGCGGTCGTTCATCTCCACTCGCCGATGGCGACCGCGATCGCCTGCCTCGCCGACGCCGACCCGGACAACCCGATCCCGCCGCTCACCCCCTATTTCGTCATGCGGATCGGCTCGCGTCTGCCGCTCGTCCCCTATTTCCGCCCCGGCGACCCGGCGATGGAGCCGGCGATTTTGGCCGCGGCTGCGGGCGCGCGCGCGGTGCTGCTTGCTAATCACGGCCCGGTGGTTTCGGCCGCCAGCCTGCGCGATGCGGTTTACGCCGCCGAGGAGCTGGAAGAGGCCGCCAAACTCGCCCTCTTGCTGCGCGGCGCGCCGGCGCGCACGCTGACGCCGGCGCAGGTCGAGGATCTTCGCAAGACGTTTGGGTGAGGGAAGGAAGATTTGTTCTTTTTTGAAAAAAACAACCAAAAAACTTTTTTCTGTTTGAGTGAGGGGGCGCATGGCGTTCGCGGTCGGGTTTCTCGTGTTTCCCAAGGTGCAGCAACTCGATCTCACCGCACCTTATGAAGTGCTGGCGACGCTCAAGGACAGTAAAACCCATCTCGTGTGGAAGACGCTGGCGCCGGTCACGTCCTCGACCGGGCTGATTTTGACGCCGAACGCCACCTTCGCCACCTGCCCACCGCTCGATCTGCTGTGTATTCCGGGCGGCGCCGGGATCAACGTGCTTCTGGAGGATGCCGAGACGCTCGCCTTCGTGCGCGAACAGGCGGCGCGGGCGCGCTATGTGACCTCGGTCTGTACCGGTGCCCTGGTTCTCGGCGCGGCCGGGCTTCTCACCGGGCGGCGCGCGACGACACATTGGAACGCGCGCGATCTGCTCGCCCATTTCGGCGCTATTCCGACGGCGGGAAGAGTGGTTCGTGACGGCAATCTGATCACCGCCGGCGGCGTCACCGCAGGGATCGATTTCGGCCTTGCGCTCGTCGCTGAATTGACCAGCCAAGCGGAAGCGGAGACCGTCCAGCTCGGCATCGAATACGCGCCCGCGCCGCCCTTCGATGCCGGCACGCCGGAAACCGCCTCGTCGGCAGTGCTCGCCGCCGCCCGCGAACGCGGCGCCGCCTCCCGCCAAGAGCGCGAAGCCGCCATCGCCCGCATCACCGGCAGATGAGGCGCTTTCGTGCGCCGCCGGCACGGCTTCGCGTCACTGGAAACCCCAATGTTTCCGTTGGAAACGGAGATATTTTGCCTGACCCGGTGATGGGTGTTCGCGCAACGGCCGAGGAACGCCAAGCTCGGCGCGCTGCTCCTCCGAAAGCTGATCGGAAACCAGCATTTCTCCCTGATCGGAGAACGAGATCAGCCCCCTGTCAAACGCGGCATCCAGGTTTGCGGTCAGAAGAAGCCCATGTCCGGCATCAAGTCGCTCTTTGTCGGAGGAGTGTTTCGAGAAACGAAACATGGGCGGCAACGATCTGCCAGCGGCCGGCCATGCGTATCCACGTCTGCATCTGCCGGCCGGTGCGGCCGCTATC
>NZ_JBMFWJ010000031.1:0-32948 GCF_049965395.1 Acidibrevibacterium sp. | reverse complement strand
CGGTGAAAGGATTTGTCGTGCTGCCGAAACGATGGGTCGTCGAGCGGACGCTCGGACTCTGAGACGCCACCGCCCGGCACGCGTCGACGGCAGACTTGCGGGCCATGCGATGCTGCAATGCAAAAAAATGCTTGCGAGGGAGCCCGCGACTAGCTAAATTGTGCATCGCAGCAATGCGGCTCCGCCGCGCTGCTGCTTTCTTGGACGTTTCCTCCCTAAACTTGGCGGCGCCACAAGCGCCGCCATTTTTTTGCCCGCGCGACGGTGCGGGCGGCCGCATCAACCCGCGGGGAAAATCCTCAGAGCCCTTGCAGGAAAGGATTGCTGCGGCGTTCGGCGCCGATACGGGAGGCCGGCCCGTGACCACAGATGAAATGTACGTCGTCGCCGAGCGGGAGAATTTTTTCGGCGATCGCGGTGAGCAATTGCTGATGATCGCCATAAGGAAAATCGGTGCGGCCAATCGAGCCTTGAAACAAAACATCGCCGAGCACCGCGAAGCGGTTGGCGTGATCGACGAAGACGACATGGCCGGGCGTATGCCCGGGGCAGTGAAGAACCGCGAAAGGCACACCGGCGATCTCGACCTCGTCACCCTCGGTGAGGAAGCGGTCCGGCGCCACATCCTCCATGTCCGCGAGGCCGAACGCCGCCGCCTGGCGGGCGATGTTTTCGAGCAGGAAGCGATCCTGCGCCGCGGGCCCGACAATCGGCACCGTCCGGCCCGGTTGCGCCGTGGCCAGCGCCCGCGCCAGCGCGCTCGCCCCACCGGCATGGTCGAGATGGCCATGTGTCAGCAGGATTTGCTCGATGGTGACGCCAAGCTTCTCGATCGCGGCGAGGATGCGCGGGACATCGCCGCCAGGGTCGATCACCGCACCGCGGCGGCTTTCGGGGTCGGAGATAAGGGCGCAATTCTGCTGAAACGCGGTGACCGGGATCAGCGTGACCGAGAGTGTCATCGTGGCATCCTCGTCACGCGCCGACCGTCGCTTTGGTCAGCCAGCGCTCGCCATCGCGAACAACCCGGCCCTCGCTTTCGAGCTTGAGCAAATGGGCGAGGACATTGCGTTCGGCGGCGCGGCGCAGCATGGGATCGAGCTTGGAATAGAGCGCCGTCATCAGCTCGTGGGTATTCGCCGGGCCGTTCTCGAGGGCGGCGGCGATGGCGTTTTCGCGCGCGATGCGATGGGCGAGAAGGTCGCGGACGTAAGGATGCGGCGCCGGCAAAGCGGGGCCGTGGCCGGGAAGATAAACCCGGTCGGCGCGACCGAGGAGCCGTTCGAGGCTCGCGAAATACGCCGCCATATCGCCGCCGGGCGGGCTCACGATGCTCGTCGACCATCCCATCACGTGATCGGCGCTGAACAAAATGCCGTCTCGCCAGGCGAAACAGAGATGATCGGCGGCATGGCCGGGCGTGTAAACCGCGGTGAAGCCGGCCACCGCGTCGCCGTCATCGAGCGGAATATCCGGCGAAAAATCCGGGTGCGGGCTGGTTTTATAGGCCGCGACCGGAGCCCCGGTTGCGGCCCTGAGCGCTGCCGTCGCCCCGACATGGTCGATATGGGTGTGGCTCAACAGGATCATCGCCAGTTGGCCGCCCGCGTGCATCGCCCGGATCGCCGCCAGCAGCGCCGCGACATGGGCGGCGTCATCGGGACCGGGATCAAGCAACACCACGCCGTCTGGAGTCTCGATGAGATAGGTGTTGGTGCCGTGATAGGTCATCGGCCCGGGATTGGCGGCGACGACGCGGCGAATGCCAGGAAGCACCGGTTCCGCCACGCCGCGGCGTGGCTCGGATTCGGTCAAAAATGCCATGATCTCTCCTCAGCCAATCACTGTACACATAATCGTCCCTCTGGCTATCTGCCAACCATCACGCCAGTTCTGCTTCCGCGCGCATGCAGCATGCCCCCTCGGGGTCGCGCGATTCGAGGCGATAAACCTCGCCATCGCGCCAGCCGACGAGGGTCAAGGGGTGGCCGCCAAAGGCGGGGCGCTGGCCGCGGAAGCTGATTTTGGCGAGTTTTGCCCCAGCCGGGGCATGGCGGCGGAGGAGATCGGCGAGCAATGTCGCTTGCAACGGCCCATGCACGACCAAGCCGGGATAGCCCTCCACTGTCGTCACATAATCGAGATCATAATGGATGCGATGGCCGTTGCCGGTCAGCGCCGAATAGCGGAACAGCATCACCGCGTCGGGCGTCACGGTGCGGCTGAAGGCGCCTTGCGGCGGCGGCGGCTCGGCGCTGGCGGCGCGGATCGCAACCCCTTCCGCGCCGCGATAGACGATATCCTGCTCCTCCTCGATCGCTGGCCCCTCGCGGCCTTCGATGACGTGGCGCACGGTGACGAAAACCAGCCGCCCGGAGCCGCCGCTTTTTTCACGAATTGCGAGGATGGTGCTGGTGCGCCGGATCGCAGTGCCGGCGGCGAGCGGGGCGCGAAAAACCACCCGCCCGCCGGCCCACATCCGCCGTGTCAGCTCATGGATCGGGGGCAGGAAGCCGCCGCGCCGCGGGTGCCCGTCCGGCCCCAGCGCCGAAGCCGGCACCCAGGTTTGAAACAGCATCCAATGCCAAAGCGGCGGCAGATATCCGCCCGGCGCCACCGCCTCGGGCGCAAGATCAAGGGTCGCGGCAAGCCGCGCAATGGCGGCCGCCGCGACCTCGTCTCGGTGTTCTTCGCGGCGGCCGATGAAGTCCTCATACGCCATGATATCTACCCTTGGTTTCGCGTGAGCGCCGGCCGCATCCGGCAGCACCATCCCCCCAAACGGGTAGCCGATGCCGCGCGCATTGACCAGAAGCCTCTCGCCAGCGACCTAATGGTCAGTGGGCAGCGGGTTGAAATTGGCGGTTTTGTCGGCGTGGGAGAGGGTGGCGAGGGTGACCACGCCGGTGTGATTGACCAGCACGGTGAGGACATCGCCGCCGATACCGGTGCCGCCCGTGTCGAGTTCGTGCGGGGCGCGCGAGATCGGGCCGACATAATCGAGCGGGGCGCCGAGATCGGCGTCGAAATCGGCGGCGTCGTAAAAGAAATAGCGGGCGATGAAGCCCTCCACCCCAGGGTCGATCGCCGATGGGGCGCCGAGGCGCGCCGTCACGTCGCGCCAGAGGGTTTGGCCGGGGGTGATGAATTCGATATCGGCGGGGTGGATCGGCTGGTTCAGCGTCGTCCGCGTCCAGGTGATGGGCGAACAGCCAGCGGCGGCGAGGCCCGCGAGGCCGGCGAGGGCAGAGACGAGGCGCCGGGCGGAAACCACGGCTAGTCTTTCCCGAAGGGCCAGAACTGGAATTTCAGCGCATCGGTGCGGTTGCCGGAGACGATGTTTTGCACGATCCCGGCCTTGTCGAAGAAGACGTAGATATCATCGCCGGCGATGTTCACGCGTGAGAACAGCAAAAACGTCTCATGCTTGAGCGTATAATGGTAATAATGAAACAGCACTTGGCCATCGACCGCCTTGATCACTTGCGGCTGGCCGAGTAGGGCGATCACCTGCGTCTGCGTCGTCTGGCCGGGCTTGATCGCCGTCAGCGCATCGGCGTGAAGCGGTGGGTCGAGATCGGCGCGTGAAGCGGCACAGCCCGCGAGCGCCACCGCCGCCCAAATGACGGCGGCGTAAGACGCATTTCCTCGACGCTTGCGCATGCGGCTCGCTCCTGCTTCTTGCCCGCCGCCTTATATGGCGCGGTTTTGGCAGCGCGCCAGAGCGCCCCGGAGCCGTCGCGCAGCGAGACCAGTTAGCCGTGCTGCAACGCATCGAGGCTGCGCAGAACCTCGGCCGAAGCCGCTTCCACCGCCGCGATCTCGGTGAGTGCCTCATCGGTTTTGCCGGCCTCGAACAGGGCCGCGGCGCGCTTGCCATGTTCGTGAACCCGGCGATGCGGCGCCTCCAGCGCGGCGAAGGCGGGGTGGTCGCGATAGGGTATGGATGCCTCGCTCTCGACCCATTTGCCGAGCCGGCAGCCATGATGATCGGCGAGTTCCGCGGCTTTCAAAAGTGCCCGGCCCGAGGCCATGGCGATCAGCCGGCGTTTCCAGATCACATGGTCGGCCTTGGCGAGGCGGATCACTTTGCCGTCAAACGCCGCTGCCGCGACCCGTCCCATCTGCTGCGAAATCGCTGCCTCCAGCCCGTCTGCCGCCTGCGCGACCGCTTCCATCGCCTCGAGATTACGCCCCGCCATCTCGGCGATACCAAGGACGTGCTTCGCGCATTCTTGCATCGCGCTCATTTGCTGGGTGAGGGTGCTCGCATTGCTGGTCATCAACGCGCTGATGTTTTCGAGCTTGCCACTGGCAGTCGCCATGCCTTGGTTCAAGGCGTCGATGGTGGCGCGGCCCTCGGCGGTGATCTCGTCGCCGCTCGCCATCACCGCGCTCACCCGTGTCACGCGGCCGAGCAAGCCATCGATGCGGGTGCGGATGTCCTCGGTCGCCTTCGCGGTTTGCTGCGAGAGGTTTTTCACCTCATTGGCAACGACGGTAAACCCCTTGCCGGCCTCGCCGGCGCGCGCCGCCTCGATCGTCGCGTTCAGCGCAAGAAGCTGGGTTTGGCTCGCGATCCGCTCGATCGCGTGGACGATGCCGCCGATCTCACGCGAGGCATCGGCGAGCGCCGCGACATCGCGCGCGGCATCCTGCACCAGCGCCGCGAGTGCCCGAAACGCGCCGACCGCGCGCTCGGCATGGCCGACGCTTTCCGCCATCGCCGCCCGCGCATCCACCGTGCTCTCGGCGGTGTGGCGCGAAGCGCAGTCGATCTCGCGGATCGAGGCCACCATCTCCTCCACCGCCGCCGACATGGTTTGCGCGCTGGCGCTGGTTTCGCGCAAGGGGGCGAGCAGGCGAATGAGAAGAATGTTGAGTTCGGTCGCGTTTTGCGAGGTTGCCACCACCGCGTCGGCCTCGTCGCGGGCACGCGCGGCGAGTTCTGCCTGCACGTCGCCGAGCGCGCGCCCGAGCGCGGTCGCGGGCGCTGGGACGGAATTGTCGAAACGCCCAGCGCCAAGCGCGGCGAGGAAAGCGGCGATCTCGGGCGCCACCGCCTCGGGGGGTGCGGGCATCGGCAAGGCGCGTGGCGGTGGAGCCGGGTTGGTAAAGAGACGGAACGGACGTGACATGGCAATCCTTACGAGGAGACCCATACGGCGAGATCGAAGCGGCCACATGCGGCAGCGCAGGCAATGATAACGCAAGAGAATAAACGAATTGTTAAGACGCAACGCGGCTGCGGGCCGGCGCCGCGCTGTGGGCACGCCGCCGCGTGCCGCAAAAAATTCCGGCAATCTTGCTGCGCCGGCGCCTGGCCTTGCGATTGAAACCTGCGTAGACCATCCAGCTGGCGTAATCTCCTGACCACACGTGGGCGCGAAATCCCGGCATGGCAAGCGATTAACTGGATTGAGGTTAATTTTTCCTATCGCACTGCACCATAACGGGTTTTTGCCAGTTTGCGCTTGCCGCGAACCAGGTGCCGGGCTAGGTCTCCGGGCATTGCATAAACACGTCATGGCAGGGGGTGCAGCGATGGCGCGATCGGCGAAAATCGTGGAACGCGGCGGCAAGGGAAGCGGCGGCAAAGCGGAAGCGGGGTTGGGGCGGGAGGCGCTGCTTTCCGCCTATCACGACATGTTGCTGATCCGCCGCTTTGAGGAAAAAGCCGGCCAGCTTTACGGCATGGGCCTGATCGGCGGCTTTTGCCATCTCTATATCGGTCAGGAAGCGGTGGTGGTTGGGGTGCAGATGGCGCTCTCGGCGGGCGATCAGGTAATCACCAGCTATCGCGACCACGGCCACATGCTGGCGACCGGCATGGACCCGAGGGGCGTGATGGCCGAACTCACCGGGCGGCGCGACGGCTATTCGCACGGTAAGGGCGGCTCGATGCATATGTTCTCGCGCGAGAAGAATTTCTTTGGCGGCCATGGCATCGTCGGCGCGCAGGTCAGCCTTGGCACTGGGCTCGCTTTCGCCAATCGCTACCGTGGCAATGATCGCGTCGCCGTGACCTATTTCGGCGAGGGCGCCTCAAGCCAGGGTCAAGTCTATGAGAGCTTCAATCTCGCCGCGCTGATGAAATTACCGGTATTGTTTGTCATCGAGAACAATAAATACGGCATGGGCACCAGCGTCGAACGCTCTAGCGCCTCGCATGATCTGTCGAAAAATGGCGCGCCCTGGGGAATCCCCGGCGCCCAGGTGGATGGGATGGATGTGACAGCGGTTCATGCCGCCGCCAAGACCGCCATTGCCCATTGCCGCGCCGGCGAGGGGCCGTATCTCCTCGAGATGAAAACCTACCGCTATCGAGGCCATTCCATGTCCGATCCGGCGAAATACCGCTCGCGCGAGGAAGTTCAGAAAATGCGCAGCGAACGCGATTGCATCGATCATGCCCGCCAGCAACTCGCTGATCTCGGTGTCGAGGAAAGCGAACTCAAAGCGATCGATGACGCGGTGAAAAAGCAGATTCAGGAGGCGGCGGATTTCGCGCAAGCCTCGCCCGAGCCCGATCCCGCGGAACTCTGGACCGACGTTCTGGCGGAGGCGTGACATGGCAACGGAAATCCTCATGCCGGCGCTGTCACCGACGATGACCGAGGGCAAGCTCGCCCGCTGGCTCAAGAAAGAGGGTGATGCGATCCGCGCCGGCGACGTTATCGCCGAAATCGAGACCGACAAGGCGACGATGGAGGTCGAAGCCGTCGATGAAGGCGTGCTCGGCAAAATTCTTGTCCCCGAAGGGGCCGAGGGGGTTGCGGTGAATACGCCGATCGCTCTTCTCAGCGCCGATGGCGAAGCCGCCGACGCCGCGCCGAAAGCAGCGCCGGCCGCCAAACCCGCTCCCCCCCCCGCTCCCACCCCCGCTCCCGCCGCGGCACACGCATCGCCACCGGCGGCGCGAGCCGTGGCGGAAGAGAAAGACTGGGGGCCTGTGCAGAAAATCACCGTCCGCGAGGCGCTGCGCGACGCCATGGCCGCGGAAATGCGCGCTGACCCGGATGTTTTCCTACTCGGCGAAGAGGTCGCGCAGTATCAGGGCGCCTATAAAATCAGTCAGGGCCTGCTTGAGGAATTCGGCGAAAAACGGGTGATCGACACGCCGATCACCGAGCACGGCTTCACCGGGCTTGCGGTCGGCGCGGCGATGGCCGGGTTGAAGCCAATCCTCGAATTCATGACTTTCAACTTCGCGATGCAGGCGATCGATCAGATCATCAATTCCGCCGCCAAGACGCGCTATATGTCGGGCGGGCAGATGAGCTGCCCGATCGTGTTTCGCGGCCCCAATGGCGCTGCATCGCGGGTCGCAGCCCAGCACAGCCAATGCTATGCGAGTTGGTATGCGCATGTGCCCGGTCTCAAGGTCGTCGCCCCCTGGTCGGCGGCCGACGCCAAGGGGCTTTTGCGCGCCGCGATCCGCGATCCCAATCCGGTGATCTTCCTCGAAAACGAGATCCTTTACGGCCACAGCTTCGATTGCCCGACCGCCGAGGATTTCCTGCTGCCGCTTGGGCGCGCGAAAATCGAGCGGCCAGGCAAGCATGTCACCATCACCGGGTTTTCCATCTCCGTCGGCACCGCGCTTGCCGCAGCGGAAGCGCTGGCCGCGGAAGGGATCGATGCCGAGGTGATCAATCTTCGCACGCTCCGCCCCCTTGATATCGAAACCATCGTTGCCAGCGTCAAAAAAACCAACCGTTTGGTGACGGTCGAAGAAGGCTGGCCCTTTGCCGGCATCGGCGCCGAGATCGCGATGCAGGTGATCGAACAGTGTTTCGACTGGCTAGACGCACCGCCGATGCGTGTGTACGGTGCCGATGTGCCGCTGCCCTATGCCGCCAATCTCGAAAAACTGGCGCTGCCGCAGCCGGATTGGGTGATCGAGGCCGTGCGCAAAACCGTCCGCGGCATGGGCTGAGGGAGAAAATCATGGCCACCAACATCCTGATGCCGGCCTTGTCACCGACCATGACGGAGGGCACGCTGGCGCGCTGGCTCAAAAAAGAGGGCGACGATATTCGCGCCGGTGACGTCATCGCCGAAATCGAGACCGACAAGGCGACGATGGAGGTCGAAGCCGTCGATGAAGGCTTGCTCGGCAAGATTCTCGTCCCCGAGGGCAGCGCCGGGGTCAAGGTCAATACACCGATCGCGATCCTCGTCGCGGAAGGCGAAAACGTGCCGGCGCAAGCCGACGCGCCGCCAGCGGCGTCGGGTAATGCGAAAGAGACGCGCAAAGACGCCGCACCGGCGCCCGCGCAGCCGGCCTCCCAATCCGCAAAACCACCCGCCACCGTCAGCGCGGATCACGGCGAGCGGATTTTCGTTTCCCCCCTCGCTCGTCGTATGGCGCTGCAGGCCGGGATCGATCTTGCAACGCTTTCCGGTAGTGGCCCGAATGGGCGCATCGTCAAGGCCGATATTGAAGCGGCTCTCCGTAAACCGAGCGCCGCACCTTCCGATACCGCGCCGGCATCAGCGGCACCCGCGCCGCCGCGCGCCAGCGCGATCACCGCGCCGCACGAACTCGTGCCGCATTCGTCGATGCGCAAAATCATTGCCCGCCGCTTGAGCGAGGCCAAGCAGCAGATCCCGCATTTCTATCTCTCGCTCGATATCGGACTCGATGCCTTGCTCGATCTCCGCGCCACACTGAATGCGAAAGCGCCGAAAGAGGGGCCTGGCGCCTTCAAACTTTCAGTCAATGACCTGATCATCAAAGCGGCGGCGATTGCGCTGCGGCGCGTCCCGCGTGTCAATGCGAGCTTCACCGAGGACGGCATCGCCTATTATCGCGACGTCGATATCAGCGTCGCGGTCGCGATTCCGGATGGCTTGATCACCCCGATCATTCGCGGCGCCGATCAAAAAGGCCTTGCCGCGATCAGCAACGAGATGAAGGCCCTCGCCGGGCGGGCGCGCGCCGGCAAGCTTAAGCCAGAGGAATACCAGGGCGGCGGCTTCTCGATTTCCAATCTCGGCATGTATGGTATCAGCGCGTTTTCGGCGATCATCAACCCGCCGCAAAGCGCGATCCTCGCGATCGGCGCGGGAGAGAAACGCGCCGTGGTTCGCGGTGATGCCATTGCCATCGCGACGATGATGACCTGCACGCTCAGCGTCGATCATCGCGTCGTCGATGGCGCGCTCGGCGCCGAATGGCTCGCAGCGTTCAAAGCGATCATCGACGATCCGCTGAGCCTGATGCTCTGACACTCCGAACGGGAGCCGAAAATGGCTGACACCTCCTTTGATCTGATCGTGCTCGGCGGCGGGCCTGGCGGCTATGTCGCGGCGATCCGCGCAGCACAGCTCGGCATGAAAACCGCGGTGGTCGAGCGCGAGCATCTCGGCGGCATTTGTCTCAACTGGGGCTGCATCCCGACGAAAGCGCTGCTGCGCGCGGCGGAAATCAATCACATCTTGCACCATCTTCCGGAATTCGGGTTCGCCGCCGATAATGTTCGCTTCGATCTCGGCAAAGTGGTTGCACGCTCGCGCGCGGTCGCAAAGCAGCTTTCGTCCGGCGTCGCTCATCTGCTCAAAAAAAACAAAGTCACCGTCTTCGACGGTGCCGGCCGGCTGGCGGGCGCCGGGAAGCTCGCCGTCACCAAGAACGACACGCCGGTTGCGACCCTCACCGCACCGCATATCGTGCTCGCGACCGGGGCGCGGGCGCGCGAACTCCACGGCTTGGAAGCCGATGGCAAGCTGATCTGGACCTACAAGGATGCGATGGTGCCGAAGACGCTGCCCAAGCGGCTTCTGGTCGTCGGCTCGGGTGCCATTGGCATCGAGTTCGCCTGTTTTTATCGTAGCCTTGGCGCTGAGGTGACGGTGGTCGAAGTGCTCGATCGCATTCTCCCGGTGGAAGACGCCGAAATCAGTGCATTCGCGCAAAAGGCCTTCGAGAAACAAGGCATCACGATTCTCACCAAGGCGACGGTGAAGGGCGCGAAAAAGACGGCCGATAGCGTCAACGTCGAGATCGAGGCCGGCGGCAAGAGTTCGCAAATCACCGTCGACCGGGTGATCTCGGCGGTCGGCATCGTCGGCAATGTCGAAGCGATTGGGCTTGCCGAGGCCGGCGTGCGGGTCGAGAAAACCCATGTCGTGATCGATGACTATTGCCGCACCAATGTTCCTGGTATCTATGCCATCGGCGACCTTGCCGGCCCGCCCTGGCTTGCTCACAAAGCGAGCCACGAGGGTATCGTTTGTGTCGAGAAAATCGCCGGTATCAAGGGCGTCCATCCGCTCGATGCGAGCAACATCCCCGGCTGCACCTATTGCCGCCCGCAAATCGCCTCGGTGGGACTGACCGAGGCCAAGGCCAAGGAGTCCGGGCGCGAGGTTCGGGTCGGCCGCTTCCCCTTCATCGGCAATGGCAAGGCGATTGCGCTCGGCGAGCCGGAAGGCATGGTGAAAACCGTGTTCGACGCCAAAACCGGCGAATTGCTCGGCGCCCACATGATCGGCGCGGAAGTGACGGAAATGATCCAGGGCTTCGCGATCGCCCGCACCCTCGAAAGCACCGAGGCGGAACTGATGGCGACGGTGTTCCCGCACCCGACGGTGAGCGAGGCGATGGCCGAATCGGTGCTCGATGCCTATGGTCGAGCGATTCATTTCTAACGCGGAAAATTTTCTTGCTTCTTTTTTATAAAAAAAGAAGCGCTTGACTTCGTTTTTTTCAGCGCCCCGTCAGAATCCGCGCGACCAGTTCCTTCACCGTCGGGATAAAGCCGTTCGAATAAAACGGGTCGGTCGCGAAGCGAAAGCCGTTATGGCCGCTGAACATCAGGTTGTTTTCGACCGAGTTCGGATCGTCGCGATCATGGGCGATGGCTTGCAGCGTCTTTTGGATGCAGAAGCTACGCGGGTCGGCCTTTTTGCCGGTGCTGTAATCGGGCTCGTGCTCGCTCCAGTTGGAAAACCGGCACTGGCTCAAGCACCCCATGCAGGCGATCTGATCAGCGTTGATTTCGCGGGCTTTTTCCGGGGCGACGAAAATCAGCGTATTGTCGGGCGTGCGCAACGCTTCGGTGAACCCCTCACGCTCCCATTCATGGGCGCGGGCGAGATCGGGGGGAGTGAGATAGACACTGCGCCGGCGCGGCCCGACGCCGTATTCCGCGACATGCTCGCCCACTGGCTCGGTGGTGTAGGCGACCTGACGCTCGTTGCGTTCGCGTAATTCGCGAATGAAGGCGTTATTGACGGCGCTGGAGTAAAAGCCGGTCGGGCTGAAGTGGTTGAGAAAAACATCGCCCTCGGCCAGCGTCAGCAACTTCTTCTTCCACGCATCGCTGATCGGGCTTTCGCGCGTCAGCATCGGACGCGTGCCGAACTGAAACGCAATCGGACCGAGTTCGGGATTATCGATCCAGTCCCGCCATTCATCGAGCCACCAGACACCGCCCGCCATGATGATCGGCGTCTCGCCCAGGCCGAAACTCCGCAGCAGCTTGCGCAAGGCGACGACCCGAGGGTAGGGATCCTCCGGCCGGGTCGGGTCCTCGCTGTTGGAGAGCCCGTTATGGCCGCCGGCTCGCCACGGGTCTTCATAGACGACGCCGCCGAGCAACTCCGCGGCCTTGCTGTAGGCGCGCCGCCAAAGCGCATTGAAGGCCCGCGCCGAAGAGACGATCGGGTAGTAATAGACGCCGAACCGGGCGGCGATGTCGGACAGGCGATAGGGCATGCCGGCGCCGCAGGTGATACCGTTGATCAGCCCGCGCGCACCCTCCAGCACCCCGGTGATGACCCGCTCCGCGCTGGCCATCTCCCAGAGGATATTGGCGTGGATGCGCCCGGCGCCGCCGGCCAGCTCATGGGCCTCGCGGGCCTGATGGATGCCGCCACGGATCGCGAAATCGACCAGCTCCTCGTGCCGCTCGCGCCGGGTGCGGCCACGATAGACCTCCAGAATCGGCGCGCCGCTCGCATCGTGCGCGTCGGCGTTGACGGCGCTGAACGTGCCGACGCCGCCGCTCGCCGCCCAATGGCCCGAGGTTTTGCCGTTGGACACCGAAATGCCTTTGCCGCCCTCGACCAAGGGCAGCACTTCGACCCCGCCCATCCTTATCGCATTGATCGCTGTCATGATCGTCCGGCCTCTCCGTCTCCTCTGCCGCACGCGCCGCTGGCGGGTTCTGCCCGGGATTTTCGTCCCGGGCAAGAAAAACGCGCGCCCCGGCCTATTCGCCGTCCGCCCGCTCGCGCCGCCCCCCCTTGGGGCCGACCTTGTCGGTGATATCCTCGCCCGTCACCTGATCGACGACCCGCATCGAGAGCTTGATCTTGCCGCGCTCGTCAAAACCGATCACCTTGACCTTCACCGCGTCACCGACATTGACGACGTCACTGGTCTTGGCGACCCGCCCGGTGGAAAGCTCGCTGATATGAACAAGCCCGTCACGCGAGCCGAGGAAGTTCACGAACGCGCCGAAATCGGCAATCTTGACCACCTTGCCATTATAGATCACGCCGAGTTCGGGTTCGGCGACGATGCCGCGGATCCAATCGATCGCCGCCTGCGCTTGCGCCGGGTCGGTCGCCGCGATCTTGATCGTGCCGTCATCCTCGATATCGATCTTGGTGCCGGTCTGCTCGACGATCTCGCGGATCACCTTGCCGCCGGTGCCGATCACCTCGCGAATTTTTTCCTTCGGCACAGTGATCACGGTGATGCGCGGCGCGTTCGCCGCGACATCGTGGCGCGCCCCGGCAATCGCCTTCGCCATCTCGCCGAGAATATGCATCCGGCCCTCGCGCGCCTGATCGAGGGCTATGCGCATAATTTCCGGCGTGATCGAGGCGATCTTGAGGTCCATCTGCAGGCTGGTGATGCCCTGTTCCGTGCCGGCGACCTTAAAATCCATGTCGCCGAGATGGTCCTCATCGCCGAGGATATCAGAAAGAACCGCGAATTTATGCGCCTCTTTGATCAGCCCCATGGCGATCCCGGCGACCGGCCGGGCGAGCGGCACGCCGGCATCCATCAGCGCGAGCGAGCTACCGCACACCGTCGCCATCGAGGAGCTGCCGTTGCTTTCGGTGATTTCGCTCACCACGCGCAGGGTGTAGGGAAATTTGTCCTTGGCCGGGAGCAGGGGATGGATCGCGCGCCAGGCGAGCTTGCCATGGCCGACTTCGCGCCGCCCGGGGCTCCCCATGCGCCCGGTTTCGCCGACCGAATAGGGCGGGAAATTGTAATGGAGCAGGAAATGCTCGCGATAATCCCCCTCCAAAGCATCGATGAACTGCTCGTCCTGGCCGGTGCCGAGCGTCGCAACGCAGAGAGCCTGGGTTTCGCCGCGGGTGAACAGCGCGCTGCCATGGGCACGTGGCAGAACCCCGACCTCGGCGAGGATCGGGCGGACGGTCTTGGTGTCGCGGCCATCGATGCGAATGCCGGTATCGAGCACGGCGTTGCGCACGATATCGGCCTCGAGATCCTTGAACAACGCCTTGACGCGCTCGGGATCGACCCCGCTCTCTTCGGCCTCAAGGGTCGCGAGCACGGATTTCTTCACCGCCGCGACCTTGTCCTGACGCGCCTGTTTGATCTTCTCCTGATAGGCCTCGGTGAGCGGCGCGCGGGCCAGCGCATCGATGCGAGCGGCGAGCGCGCGCGCCCCTTCATCGGCCGGCGGCAGTTCCCAGGGCTCACGCGCCGCCTGTTCGGCAAGCTCGATGATCGCCGCGATCACCGGCTGGAACGCGGCATGGCCGAACGTGACCGCGCCGAGCATGACGTCTTCGGACAGTTCATGCGCCTCGCTCTCGACCATCAACACCCCTTCGGCGGTGCCGGCGACGATGAGATCGAGGACCGACGTCTCGCGCTCGGCGAGCGTCGGGTTGAGCAGGTATTGGCCATCGGCATAGCCGACCCGCGCCGCCCCGACAGGGCCAAAAAACGGAATCCCCGAGAGTGTCAGCGCCGCCGAGCAGCCGACCATGGCGACGATATCGGGATCGTTCTCGAGATCATGGCTGAGGACGGTCGCGATGACCTGAACCTCGTTCCTGAACCCCTCGGGGAAGAGCGGCCGGATCGGGCGGTCGATGAGGCGGCTGGTCAGGGTCTCGCGCTCGGAGGGGCGGCCTTCGCGCTTGAAATGCCCGCCCGGGATGCGCCCGGCGGCGAAGGATTTCTCCTGATAATTGACGGTCAAGGGAAAAAAATCCTGCCCCGGCCGCGCCGATTTGGCGCCGACCACGGTGCAGAGCACGATCGTGTCGCCGTAGCGTGCCATCACCGCGCCATCGGCCTGGCGCGCGATCTTGCCGGTCTCCAGCACCAGGGGGCGGCCACCCCAGGAGATCTCCTTGCGGAAATGCTTGAACATCGTCTTCGTCGTCCTTCAAAACCAAGGCGCGACGCGGCGAGGAGGCCGGCGAAAGATCCCAACCTAAGATGCAGGCCGGCGTCTCGGGTCGCATGGGGCGGACTCTTCGCAGGGAACAAGGTGCGGGCAAAGATCCCTGGAGAGCCGCGAGCCACGCGGCCGGAGGCGCCGCTTCGAACCTACATCCCGGTTCGCACCCGGGGTGCGTTGATCAGTCAACCGGAATTCCACCGCGATCGCGGCGGCCGGGGTTCTCCCGGCCCATTGCTCCGCACCCCCATGGCGCGGAGTCGGCACCGATGACCGCTATATAAGAGAAGTCACCGGCAACACCATACTATCATGACCCTCTTGCTGTTCCGCGACATCGCCTCCACGCGCCTCAGCGGCGGAGGTTGAGCCGGCGAATCAGCCCCTCATAGCGTTGCACGTTCTTACGCTTGAGGTAATCAAGCAGGCCACGGCGCTGGCCGACCAGCATCAAAAGCCCGCGCCGGCTGTGAAAATCCTTGGCGTGGGTTTTGAGATGCTCGGTGAGATTGCTGATCCGCTCGGACAGCAGCGCCACCTGAACTTCCGGGCTGCCGGTATCGCCGGGATGGGTTGCATATTCGGAAACCAGCGCCGTGCGGCGCTCGGGCGTAATCGACATCAGGATTTCTCTCCAGATGAGGGGTTACAACAGGCGTTCGGGGCAGAGCCAGCCATCTTCCAGCCGGCAGAGCCCGATCACGCGCTTCCCCGCCATCGCCAGCACCAACCCGCCTTGCGGGTCGGCCTGGGCAGGAATACGGCCCATCAGGGTCACCAGACTGATCGCCTGGCCGTTCTGAAGGCCGCTGGTCTCCACGTCCGTCAAGGCCAGCGCCGGGATGTCGGCCAGCGCGGTCGCGACCGGAAGCAGGAGATCCGGAGAAGCGGGCTCCGTATCGCTGCTTCCTGCGAGCTTGTCCAGCGAAATCGCCATCGTCTCGTCGAACGGCCCAACGCAGAGGCGCCTCAGCGCCGCGACATGGCCGAGGGTGCCACAGGCGAGCGCGAGATCGCGGGCGAGGCTCCGCATATAAACCCCTTTGCCGGACGCGACCTCGAACACCGCCGTTTCGGAATCGGGGCGGGCGATGAGTTCGAAACGGTCAACGCGCGCCGGGCGCGGCGGCAAATCCGGCGCGCGCCCCTCGCGAGCCATGTCATAGGCACGCTCGCCGGCGATCTTCACCGCCGAAAACACCGGCGGCACCTGCATGATGGCGCCACGAAACGCCGGCAGCGCCGCCCGGATCGTCGCATCATCGGGCCGCACCGCCGAGGTTGCGATCACTTGCCCATCGGCGTCGTCGGTATCGCGTGCCTCGCCGAAGCGGAGCGTGAAACGATAGAGCTTGGTGCCGTCCATCACATAGGGCACGGTCTTGGTCGCGGCGCCGAACGCCACCGGCAAGAGCCCGGTCGCCAGCGGATCGAGGGTGCCGCCATGCCCCGCCTTCTGCGCCGCGAAAGCGCGGCGAACCCGGTTGACGACATCGGTGCTGGTCATGCCGGCGGGCTTGTCGACCACCAGCCAGCCATCGAGCGCCCGCCCGCGACGTTTACGCATCCCCGCTTTCCTCACCATTGTCAGCCTAGATCGCGGGCCACCGCGGGCGAGTGGAGGAGAGCGTTGATCTCCGCCGCGTAATCGAGCGAGGTATCGACCTCGAAATGCAGCCTCGGCGCGAATTTGAGGCGCATGGCGTTCGCAACCTGGGCGCGCAGAAAAGGCTGGACATGCGCCAGAGCCGGCAGCAGGGCGGCGCCATCGGCGCGGCCGAGGCGCGCGAAGAACACTCTCGCCTCTTTGAGATCAGGGGTGATGCGCACTTCGGTGATGGTGATCCGCGCGGCGGCGAGCTCGGGGTCGCGAAACTCGCCGCGCGCAAAAACCGCCGCGAGCACGTGGCGGATCTCTTCCGCCACCCGCAATTGCCGCGGGCTGGTTCCGGCGCGCTTCATGCCGCAACCAGCTCGGTCTCGAAGCATTCGACGATGTCGCCTTCGCGGAGATCATTGAATCCGGCAAAAGAAAGGCCGCATTCATAGCCGCGCGCGACCTCGCGGACATCGTCCTTGAAGCGCTTGAGCTGCGACAATTCGCCCTGATGGATGACGATGCCGTCGCGCAGCAGCCGCACGCCGGCGCCCCGCTTGACCACGCCCTCGGTGATCATGCAGCCGGCGACCTTGCCGACCTTGGTGATATCAAACACCTTGCGGATTTCGGCGTAGCCCAGGAATTTCTCGCGGGCTTTCGGCGCTGTTTTGCCGCGCACCAGCTTTTCGACGTCGTCGGCGACCTCGTAGATGATGCTGTAATAGCGGATATCGACGCCATCCCGCTGCGCGAGTTCGCGGGCCTGCGCGGTCGCGCGGACATTGAAGGCAACGACGACCGCCTCCGAGGCCTTGGCGAGCTGAATATCGCTTTCGGTGATCTGGCCGACGCCGGCATGAAGGACGCGAACCTTGACCTCCTCGCTGCCGAGCTTGCTGACGGTGACCGCCAGCGCCTCCGCCGAGCCTTGGACGTCGGCCTTGATCAGGACCGCGACCTCTTTCTGCTCGCCGGCCTGGATGCGCGCCAGCATCTGATCGAGGGTGCCGCGCCCGGCGGCAACGCCGGCGTTGACCCGCTCGCGCGCTTTGCGTTGGCGGAATTCGGAAATCTCGCGCGCCCGCGCTTCGTTCTCGACCGCGACCAGCGGCTCGCCAGCCCCGGGCACCCCGGCGAGACCGAGAATCTCGACCGGCGCGGACGGCAGCGCCTCGCGTAGCGGCTGACCGCGATCATCGAGCATCGCCCGCACCCGCCCCCATTCGGCCCCGGCGACGACGATATCGCCTTGCCGCAGCGTGCCTTTCTGGACGAGGACGGTCGCGACCGGGCCGCGCCCGCGATCGAGCCGGCTTTCGATGACCGTGCCTTCGGCGGCGCGCTGAGGATTGGCACGGAGATCGAGGATCTCGGCCTGCAGCAAAATGGCCTCCTCGAGCTTGTCGAGGCCGGTGCGCTTGAGCGCCGAGACCTCGACCTCCTGGGTATCGCCGCCCAATGATTCGACCACGATGTCGTGGCTGAGGAGATCGTTCCGGACCCGGTCTGGGTTGGCGCCGGGCTTGTCCATCTTGTTGATGGCGACGATGATCGGCGCGCCGGCGGCTTTCGCGTGACGGATCGCCTCGATGGTTTGCGGCATCACCCCGTCATCGGCGGCGACCACCAGGACGACGATATCGGTGACACTGGCGCCGCGCGCGCGCATCGCGGTGAACGCCTCGTGCCCGGGCGTGTCGATGAAGGTGATCCGCTCGCCCGAGCCAAGCCGCACCTGATAGGCGCCGATATGCTGGGTGATCCCCCCCGCTTCGCCGGCGGCGACATCGGTCGCGCGGAGCGCGTCAAGGAGTGAGGTCTTGCCGTGATCGACATGGCCCATGACGGTGACGACCGGCGGGCGCTTGATCATCGCCGCATCGTCGTCGCTGGCACCGGCGAGACCGATCTCGACATCCGAGTCAGAGACCCGCTTGGCGCGGTGCCCGAATTCCTGGACCACGAGTTCGGCGGTATCGGCGTCGATGGTCTGGGTGATGGTTGCCATCACCCCGAGCTTCATCAGCGTCTTGATCACCTCCGGCGCCCGCGCCGCCATCCGGTTGGCCAATTCCTGCACCGAAATGCTTTCCGGCAATACGACGTCGCGCACAACTTTCACCTGGTCCGAACGTAGCCGGTCGAGTTCCGCCTGCCGCCGTTCGCGGTCGCGCTGGCGGCGCATGGAGGCAAGCGAGCGCACGCGCTCATCCTCGTCTTCGAGCGCCGCCTGGACATCGATGCGGCTGCCGCGACGGCGATCCTCGGCGGTTTTCTTGACCGCCGGCACTTGCGGCTTGCGCGCCGGCGGGGCGCCGCCAGGACGGCGGGCAGGGCGGGCTTCCTCGTCGTCCTCGCCACGCGCGCCACGCAGACGCAGGGTCTCGGTCGGTGCCGCGGGCTTGCTCGCCGGCGCCGCCGCCGGCACGCGTGGCGCGGCGCGTGGCGCGGCTTCCTCGCCACTCGTGGCGGCGGCCGGCGCGGCCGCCGGCGCGGATGGGGCGGCGGCGCGACGGGCAGCCTCCGCCTCGGCGGCGCGGCGGGCGGCTTCCTCCTCGGCGGCGCGACGCGCTTCCTCCTCGGCGGCCCGGCGCGCTTCTTCCTCGCGCCGACGCGCTTCCTCGGCGGCGGAGAGAATGGAGATTTTTTCCTGCTCGCGGCGTTCGGCTTCGCGCCGCGCCGCTTCGCGCTGCTGTTCGACGAGGGCGCGCTGACGGGCGGCGAGTTCAGCCGCGGTCAAAGCCCGGCCGCTGCCGGCGACGCCGCTGCTCGCAGCCCGGCTCGCCGGCTCACTGCGGCCGGAAGCGCTCCCCGCGGCGGGCGCCGGCGAGGCGGCCGGATTAGCCACGGGGGCGGCGCTCCGCTTCTTGCGGACTTCGACCTGCACCACTTTCGAGCGGCCGTGGCTGAAACTCTGGCGCACAGAGCCGGCATCGACGGTGCGTCCGCCCTCGAGCCGTCCACTCGGCCGCAGCGAAAGCCGCCCCTTGCCGCTGTCCTGATCGTTACCTTCAGTCATTGACCCGTCCGTATCCCGTGCCCTGCCATCTGTCGCCCATTCCTGCGTCGCGCCCTCGCGCGCCATCCGGCGCCCGCCAAGCGACCTCGCGCCACCGCCGCGCATCAATGGACCGCTTGCGCTCAATCCTCAAGCCGCATCTCCCGATGACGCCACATCCCTGCCCTCGATTCCGGCGAGGCGCGTGGTATCGGCGGCGATCATGGCCGCGAGCCGCCCGGCAACGAGCGCCACATGCACGACCCGCTCACGGGCGAAAACGCGCCCCAGTTCCGCGCCAGAGAGCGGATCGACCACCGCGACCGTGCCTCTCGGCTTCATCGCCGCGAGAAACCGGGCCCGTTCTTCGGCGCTGCCATCATGCGCTGCGACGACGAGACCGGCGCGGCCGGAGAGCAGCCATTCCCGCGCTTTATCGAACCCGGCGACGGCTTGCCCAGCCCGCCGGGCGAGCCCGAGGGTTTCGCCGATCCGTGCTCGCAATCCGACAGCAATACTAGCGGCGAGATCCGAAGGCACGCTCACCGGCCGCTTCGCCGCATGCGCGAACACTCCCCGCTTCGCCGCAGCTTTTAACACATCCTGCCGGGCGCTCAACCACATTCCCCGCCCCGGCAGCCGGAGCGCGAGATCGGCGACGATCGCGCCCTCCGGTCCGACGACGAAGCGGATCATCGCCGCCTTCTCGGCGCGCGCGCGGGTGACCAAACACCGCCGCAGCGGCCCACGCTCGAGCGCATCGTCGGCATCGTCCTCTGCGCCATCCGCGCGGAACGCCTCGGGCGCGTCTTGCGGCGATCGCGGATCAGGTGTGCGCTCAGGCGTCTTTCTGTTCCTTCTCTTCGTCATCGGCGAACCAATGCGCCCGCGCGGTCATGATGATGGCGCTCGCCCAGGCGGTGGCGGTCTCGTCGTCCATCTCGCCTTTGCCGACGATTTCGAGCAATTCGTCAGCGGCGAGATCGGCGAGATCATCGAGCGTCTTCACGCCCTTTTCGCCGAGCGCGACCAGCATCGCCGGGGTCAGTTCGGCGATCGCCGCGACATCGTCGCTGACCCCAAGCGAGACCCGCTTTTCGTTGAGTTCGGCGTCGCGACGGGCGAGAAATGCCTCGGCGCGGCGGATCAGCTCGGCGGCGACGGCCTCATCGAACCCCTCGATCTCGGCCAATTCCTCGGGCGGCGAGAAAGCCAGTTCCTCGATGGTGTTGAACCCTTCCGCGACGAGGAGGCCAGCGATCACGTCATCGACATCGAGCGCTTCGACGAAAAGCCCGGTGCGGCGGCGGAATTCCTCCTGCCGGCGCTCGCTTTCCTCGGCTTCGGTGAGGATGTCGATGTCCCAGCGGGTGAGCTGGCTCGCGAGGCGGACATTTTGGCCGCGCCGGCCGATGGCGAGCGAGAGCTGGTCGTCGGGCACCACCACCTCGACGCGCCCGGCCTCCTCGTCGATCACCACCTTGGTCACCTCCGCCGGGGCGAGCGCATTGACGACGAAGGTCGCCGCCTGCGGGCTCCAGGGAATGATGTCGATCTTCTCGCCTTGCAGTTCCTGCACCACCGCCTGGACGCGCGAGCCGCGCATGCCGACGCACGCGCCAACCGGATCGATCGAGGAATCGCGTGAGATCACCGCCATTTTCGCGCGCGAGCCGGGATCACGCGCGACCGCCTTGATTTCGATGATGCCGTCATAAATCTCCGGCACTTCCTGGGCGAAGAGCTTGGCGAGGAAATTGGGATGGGTGCGCGAGAGAAAGATTTGTGGCCCGCGCGGCTCCTCGCGCACGTCATAGATATAGGCGCGCACGCGGTCGCCATTCCTGAAACTCTCGCGCGGGATCAGCTCATCGCGCCGCAGCAGCGCCTCGGCGCGGCCGAGATCGACCATGAGATTGCCGTATTCGGTGCGCTTGACAGTGCCGTTGATGATTTCGCCGACTCGATCCTTATATTCCTCATATTGGCGCTTGCGCTCGTATTCGCGCACACGTTGCACGATCACCTGTTTCGCGGTTTGCGCCGCGATGCGGCCGAAATCGATCGGAGGCAGCGGATCGACGAGATGCTCGCCGAGCTGGATATCGGGCTTGAACTTGCGCGCGATGGCAATCGGGATCTGGGTCTCCTCGTTCTCCACCGTCTCCACCGCCTCGGTCCAGCGCGAGAGATGCACCTCGCCGGTTTTCTTGTCGATGCGGGCGCGAATATCCTTTTCATGGCCATACTTGGCGCGGCCGGCCTTCTGGATGGCTTGTTCCATCGCCTCCAGCACCTCGTCGCGCTCGATCGATTTCTCGCGCGCGACGGCGTCGGCCACCAATAGCAATTCCGGGCGGGCGATCGCGGTATCCATGGCATGAGACCTTTCGATTGACGTTTCGGACGCGTTCATGGGCGGTTTCTTGTGATGGGATCAGTTGAGCGGTTTGTCGTTGAACGGCAGGGCGGCATCGGCGGCGAGCAGCGCTTCCGTCAGCACCAGCTTGGCGCGGCGGATTTCAGTGCGCGGCAGCGCGATTTCGCTGCCGTCCTCGAGGCGAAGGCGCGCCGTCGCGTGGTCGGCGCCAAGCACGATGCCGACGAAGCGCTTGCGCCCCTCCTGCGCCACCACCATCTCGACGCGGGCGAGGTGGCCGGCGAAGCGGTTCCAGTCCTTCGCGCGGGTCAGCGGCCGGTCGATCCCTGGGGAACTGACTTCTAGTGTCCAGGCGCCAGGCAGCGGATCCTCGACATCGAGCACGGCGCCGAGCGTGCGGCTCAGCGCTTCGCAATCTTCGATGCCAAAGCGCGCGCCATCGGCACGGTCGGCCATGATCTGCACCACCGGCCGCTCGCGCCCGGTCACCGCAACGCGCACTAGCTCATAGCCGAGGGCTTCCAGCGTCGGCGTGATGCGCGCGGCGAGCTTGGCTTCGAGGCCGGTATGATGCGGGCGATCCTCGTCCAAAACAAATCCATCCAAAACAAAAAAGGCGGCCCGCGAAGGCCACCCCCCGTAACATCGCGGAGAATGTGTATGGCCCGCACATAGCGCCCCCCGCCGGGTTTCGCAAGGGGATCAGGGGCGGGGTCAATGAAATAGACTTTCGCCATGCGCGGGGTTCGCGGGCGTCGTCCCTGCGGCGTGCGTGCTGATCCACCCGGGCGGGGTGCTTTGGTTGGATGCCGAACCGCAAAGGGACTGGATATTGGCGATATCCGTCGTGTCGAGGGTTCTGTTGGTCGATCCCAGATTGGCGAACATCACGGAATTCCTGTCAGCGCTGTCCGCGAGCCCCAGAGCATGGCCCAATTCATGCAAAGCCGCCTGATATAATTGCACGTTTTCGCCTTTGTAGGTCATCTCTTCCTCGCGATAGGAAAAAATCGGATCCTGGGAAGGATTTTCCAGCCGAATGATCACCCCCGGCTGAATCGATCCGTTGCTTGCCGCAAGGAACGTCGTACCGATGACACCGCTGCTCTGTGTGTCGAAATTGCCCCATCCGATTCTGATATCCGCTCCCGGGGAATCGGAAACCTGTTCGAACTTGAGACCGCTGACGGAAGCCTATGTCTTTATCGCTTGCTCGATCGCCGTTTGGTATTCCGTTTGCCCATAGCCGCTGAACGGGGCGGCCGGGCTTCCCGGACTGTCAGCGAAACTCCAGGTGATGACGGGAAGGGTCCATTTCGCGCCTTCGAAGGGAGGGGGGCGGTTGCCTGGCCTTTCGCGGCGGCGAGATTCTGCTCCATGTTCGTCCACCCAGCATCCGCGGCGGCCGCCGCCTCCGCGAGACCGGCGGCGAGATTCGATTGGGCGACGACGTTCTGAGGGTTGGGCGCCGATCGCACGGTCCCGAGGAATGAGAAGACGACGTTGACCACGTTGCCGACGGCGGAGGCACCATCTGACAGCAGACTTCCGATCGCGCCCGCGACCGCGCCGCCCCAGGCGGCCGCATCGGGCACCACGCTGCCCGCGGCGCCGGCGGCGCTCGAGCCGCCGCCCGAGGTCGAGATGCCCGTTGTAAATACGGGCTGCGTCGGCGGAGGCAGGGAGGACACGCCATCGGTCGGATTGCCTACGATGCCGCCGGACGAGGAATAATAGGTCGCGCTTTGCGGCACCCCATTCGCAAAGGGAATATAAACATAACTCCAGTTCGCCGCGCTCGTGTTCGGGAAAAGGATTTCGTCGACGAGTTGATTATTGACAATATTTTGCACTGCTTCGTTGGATATGCCATAGAGCCTGACTCGAATTTTAAATCTGACCGGCTTTCGGCCTTGCCAGTCTTCGCATGAGAAGGAAAGCCAAGGCCAATTGCAACCACGCGAGAGCGGATTCGATAGTTGCCTCGAAGTCTTTTGACAGACGGCGCGAGCGATTGATGCAGCCGAGCGTCCGCTCGACGACCCATCGTTTCGGCAGCACGACAAATCCTTTCACCGCTTTATTGGTTCGCTTGACGACGGTGATGGAAATACGGCTCGCCTCGAAGGCTGCGCGCTGGGCTTCATCACCCTGATAACCCCCGTCGAGGAAGGACATTTTCACCCACGGGCTCTTGCGATGCACGGCTTTCAGCAGCGGCGCGAGAGCGTCGCGGTCCTGCACGTCGGCGGTCGTGATCTGGCATTCGATGGGCAGACCGATCGTGTCGACGGCGAGATGGCGCTTGCGGCCCTTGACCTTCTTGCCCGCATCGAAACCACGAGGGCCGCCGGCTTCCGTCGTCTTGACCGACTGGCTGTCGACGACAACCGCCGTCGGCGCGGCTTGACGGCCTTCCGCCTCGCGGGCGTCCATCACCAGAACGCTGATGATTTGCGCCCACAAGCCGCTGTCGCGCCATGCGTAGAAGCGGTTTTGCACGGTCGTGAACGGCGGAAAATCCTTTGGCAGATATCGCCACGGGCATCCGCAGCGGATCAAATAAAACAAAGCGTTGAGAATGACCTGGGCATCCGTCGGCTTGCGTCCGCGCCGGGCAGCAGCGGCGCGATCAGCGCCAACTCGGCCTCCGACATATCGCTTGAATAGCGCGCCCGAATGACTTCATACTTCGCCCGATCGGCCTCCTTCCAAGGCATCGCGAATCTCCCAAAGTTGTCGCAAACCAAGGGAATCAAAGGCCGCGAGGCCGGTCAACCAATTTTAGGTCAGGCTCTGAGAGAATCGCAGCCACTGAAATCACGCAACCCGCTGCTGCCACCCAGCGATCAGCGGAAACGCGAATGCCGCCCGATTAAGTGCCAACCCATTGATGCAACTTACAAAAATTTGTTGCGGATTGATTCCGGGTCAGCCTCTCAATGATTTGCTAAGAATTTTCCGCCACTCTCGCCGCCATGCGAGCGTGGATCTGGGTGTTGGGGCTCATGGTAAGTGCGCTTTTGGCGCCGGCGGCGCGCGCCGACATGCTGGCGCCGATGCTGCGGCCCTTGATCGCGCCGGCGCTCGGCCTCCTCTGCCGGCAAGCGGTTGACGCGGCGGAGCGCACCCACGCCATCCCACCGCATCTTCTGAGCGCCATCGCCCTTGTGGAAAGCGGCCGCAAGGATGCCGAAACCGGCAGCTTCGCGCCCTGGCCATGGACGGTGAACGCCGAGGGCGAAGGGCATTTCTACGCGAGCAAAGCCGAGGCCATCGCCGCCGTCCGCGCGTTGCAGGCGCGCGGCGTCACCTCGGTCGATGTCGGCTGCCTGCAAGTCAATTTGATGCATCACCCGCATGCCTTCGTGAGCCTTGATCAGGCCTTCGATCCCAACGCCAATGCCGATTATGCCGCGCAATTCCTGACCCAGCTCCACGCCCAGACCGGGGATTGGGCGCGCGCCGCAGCGCAATATCACTCCATGACACCCGAACTCGCCTTCGCCTATCAACGCAAGGTGATGGCGGCCTGGACCAGCGAGCAGCAGGGCCTGCCGGTGCAGCCTGCCAACTTGCTGCTCGCCGCCTCCGATGGCGCGGCGATGCGCCCGGTCGGTGGCCTGCGCGGCGCCCTGCCGAGACTGCAGATGAGCCATGCGCCGCCACCCCATATCATCCCGATGGCCGCACCTGGCAGCGGCGGCGGCGGGGTCATCGCGCGCGGCATGGCGGCCGCCAGCGCCTCGGCCCCGGCCAGGCTCGGCGCTATCCCCGGCCGCGGCCTCGACGCCTATCGCGCCCACCCCGTCGCCATCGCCAGTTCCGTCAAGACCGCCTCGCCCTGACCGCCGGCAATTGGTGGCGAAAGCGTTGTCATCGGCTCCTAATCCGGCTTGACGGCGGTCGGCGCCGAGCGCCTCGCCAAATAACATTTTCGGCCATGTCGGGTTGACTCTTGCCAAACGGGGTTGACCCCGGTGTCATGCTCCGGAAACATTGGGCGTGCCATGAGCTATAAATCGCCGCGGCGACCACAGTTTTTTTATACCACCGCGCCGCTGCCCTGCCCGTATGTGGCCGGGCGGACGGAGCGGAAACTGGTCACGGAAATCACCGGCCCCGACGCCGAGGCCCTCCATGACCGGCTCTCGCGCGCCGGCTTCCGGCGCAGTCATAATATCGCCTATGCGCCGGCCTGCCCGGGCTGTCAGGCCTGCATTGCGATCCGCATCCATGCCGCGGCATTCCGCGAGGGGCGGCAAGCGAGGCGGATCTGGCGGGCGAATGCCGCGACCGAGGGGTTCGAGGTGCCGGCGCGCGCCACCGCCGAGCAATTTCACCTCTTTCAGCGTTATCAGCAGCACCGCCATGGCGACGGCGACATGGCGACGATGAGTTTTTACGATTACCGCGCGATGGTCGAGGACACCCCGATCGAGACCTTCATCGTCGAATTTCGTGACCCCGATGACCGGCTTATCGCTGCCTGCCTGACCGACCGGCTGAGCGACGGCTTGTCCGCGGTCTATAGTTTTTTTGCGCCTGATCTCGCCCGCCGCTCACTCGGCACGCTGATGGTGTTGTGGCTTGTCGAGCGGGCGCGGGATTTGGATCTGCCCTATGTCTATCTCGGCTACTGGGTGCCAGAGAGCCGGAAAATGGCCTATAAGGCGAAATTCGCGCCGAGCGAGGTGCTCATCGGCGGCGTTTGGCGGCCGCTCAGCCACGAACACGATACGCCCATCACCGAGGCACGTAGCCTCGCCGCGCATGACCCTGGCGTGCCGGCCGATAACGGCCCTTCCTTACCTCTCGCCGTGCGACTGCGGCCAGAAAACGCCGGTTAGAAACACCGGTTAGATCGCTCGACAAATTTCTTTTTTGAGAAATTCGGCCGTTCGAAGCGGCTTGAGAGCTTTGACCCCTTAACAAATGATTAATTTTTAGTTGACGGAGTCATTTTTTAAGTTAGTATTTACCTTGTGTGTTGCGTGAGTTTGGCTGACGCTCGGTGCCTCCCACGCTTTGCGCATGATCAGCCCCGGCTGAGGTTGGTGCTGGTTCGATCACGTCGCGGTCAGACGCCGTCGCCTCGAGGAACACAGAAGGAGTGAAGCCGTGAGCGGAAGCAATGTCGAAATTGTCAATGGCGGTTCCGTAGGCACGCTCTCCACTTCGGAGATCTATGCCGTCATCGCGGTGCAGCAGGAGGGAACCCTCGACATCACTTCGGGGGCGACCATCACCGTCGCCAATCTGTCCGTCCAGCAAGGCGGGTTTTCGACCGGTTCGCCACCCACCTATTACTCTCCGGGCACGATCGTCGTCGATAGCAGCGTTCTCGACAATACTGGCACCGCTATCGTCGGGGGCGTGATCGAAGTCGAAAACGGCGGTTCGGCCAGTTTGAACCTCGCCTCCCCGACTTCGACCATCAACGGCGTCGCCGCGACCCCCGGCACCATCGACATCGTCGGGGCGAGTTCGGTCAATCTCGCCTACGCCCAGGGCGTCACCGCCTTCGGCGGCCTGTTCGATTATGCGACCCCCGGCGGCACCGCGACCCCCGGTGGCACCGCGACCGTCAACGACATCATCGCCAATCTCGGCACCTTCGCCGATTTCACCGGCGGCGACACGATCGACCTTACCGGCTACGCGCAAGGTGCGACCTTCGCCGTTACCCCGCTTTCTTCCAGCCCAACATTTGGCGCGGCGGAGTCTAGCATCCCGTCCTTGGGCAATATCTACAACCTGACTGACACGATCGGCGGCACCACCTCCACCATCGCGACGATCAACGCCATCGATGGCGCAACACCGGTCTTCAACGCCTCGAACGACAGCGTCACCGCCTGCTACGCCGCCGGGACACGAATCCTCACCGTGCGCGGCGAAGTGGCGGTGGAGGAATTGCGGGTCGGCGATCTCGTCGTGACCTTCGCCGGTGGTGGCGCGCCGCTCAAGCCGGTGCGCTGGATCGGCTATCGCCATGTCGATCTCACCACCCACCCGAGCCCCGAGCAGGTGCGCCCGGTGCGGCTCGCCGCCGGCACCCTCGCCCCCGGTCTGCCGCATCGCGATCTCGTGCTCTCGCCCGGCCATGCCATCTGCATCGACGACCATCTGATCGATGTCGAGCGGCTCTTGAACGGCGTCACCGTAACCCAGGATATGGCGGCGACCAGCGTCACCTACTACCACATCGAACTCGACCAGCATGATCTCGTGCTCGCCGAGGGGGTGTTCTCCGAAACCTATCTCGACACCGGCAATCGTGGGCAATTCGCCAATGCCGGCAATGTCGTGGCGCTCCATCCCGATTTCTTGCCGCAGCAAGACAAATCGGTCGGCGCCTGCCGGCCATGGCTCACCGGCGGGCCGCGTCTTGCCGCGATCCGCGCCCGGCTGATCGGGGTGATCGAGGCGGACGGGTATCGCCTGACCGAAGCGCCCGATCTTCACCTCACCGCCGGGGGCTGGCGGGGCGAGCCCGAAACTGTCGGGGCGACGCATTTCCGCTTCACCCTGCCCCGCCTCGCCGGCGACCTCCATCTGTGCTCGCGCGTCTGGATGCCGGGCGGGCTTTCGGCCGATAGCGAGGATATGCGTCGGCTCGGCGTGCGGGTGCGGCGCTTGGTCGCGATCGGCCCCGCCGGAAGCCGTGAGATCGCGCTTGACGATCCCGCGCTCGGCACCGGTTTTTATCCTCTGGAACGGCATGGCGAGGATTCCTGGCGCTGGACCAACGGCGAGGCCGTGATCCCGGCGCGCTTGCTCGGCGATGCGACACGGTTCGAGGTCGTGCTTGCCGGCACCGGGTCGTATTGGGAAGCGCCGGCGGAGGATGCGCCGGCGGAGGACACCGTGCGGCTGTCCGCCTAAGCGGACAAGGAAACCGGCTGACGCGCAGATTGACGAGACGGAAACAGCGCGCTTATCCTCCGTGTGATGGTTCCCCGGGAGGGGATGAAAAGGGAACGCGGTGCGGAGCCCCCTAAGCCGCGGCTGCCCCCGCAACTGTAAGCGGTGAGTCGGCCACCGATAGGCCACTGGGAAACCGCCCGTAACAATGGGACGGGATCCCGGGAAGGTGGTGGTCGGCATTTGAGCCGTGAGCCAGGAGACCTGCCATCATTGACGTCAACGGTGCCGCAGGGGGCGGGGATTCCCTCTGTTTCTCGCACCGAAGACAGGCGACGTCATCGAAAGAGGTCTCATGTCTTCCCATCCGTCTGAAACACTGACCGCGCCCCCTGTGCCATCGCTCCGCCGGCCGATCATTGGCATCTATACCGTGCTGCTCGGCGTCAACCTCGCGGTTTGGGCGTGGGCGCTGATGCTGTTCCGCCACCAGCCAGTGCTGCTCGGCACAGCATTTCTCGCCTATGGCTTCGGGCTCCGTCATGCCGTCGACGCCGATCATATCGCGGCGATCGACAACGTCACCCGCAAGCTGATGCAGGAGGGCAAGCGGCCGGTCAGTGTCGGGTTTTTCTTCGCGCTCGGCCATTCCAGCGTCGTTCTGCTCGCCGCAGCCGCCATCGCCGGCACCGCGAAGGCGCTGGCGTCACAGATGAACCTTGCAAAAAGCGTCGGCGGCGTGGTCGGCACGCTGGTTTCGGCGCTATTTCTGTTCGCGATCGCGGCGATGAATTTTGTCATTCTGATCGCGGTCTGGCGGACATTCCAAGCGGTGCGGCGCGGCGCCCCGTTTCAGGAGCAGGATTTAGACCTCCTGCTCAACAGCCGCGGCCTGCTCGCCCGCTTCTTCCGCCCGCTCTTTCGGCTGATCAGCAAGGGCTGGCACATGTTTCCGCTCGGCTTTCTGTTCGGCCTCGGCTTCGATACCGCAACCGAGGTGGCGCTGCTCGGTATTTCGGCAACCGAAGCCGCCAAGGGCCTCTCGATCTGGTCGATCATGGTGTTTCCGGCTTTGTTCACGGCCGGCATGTCGCTGATCGACACCACCGATGGCGTCCTGATGCTGGGCGCCTATAATTGGGCCTTCGTCAAGCCGATGCGCAAGCTCTATTATAACCTCACCATCACCTTGGTTTCGGTCGTGGTCGCGGTCGCGATCGGCGGGATCGAGGCGCTGGGCCTGATCGGTGACCAGCTCGGCCTCGGCGGCTGGTTCTGGGATGGTATCGGCGCGCTCAACGACAATTTCGGCAGCCTCGGCTTCATCATCATCGGCATCTTCATCGCCGCCTGGATCGTCTCCTTGGTGATCTATCGCTACCAGGGGTTCGACGACATCGACGTCGCTGCCGGGCAGAGGTAAAACCGAAACGAGAAACAGTGTCGAAGACAAGCGAAATGGCTTTTCCCATGCCGGACGAAAATCGTTTCCAGAACCCGTTGCCGGGTGTGCCAAACATCGAAAATCCGTTTTTTGACCAGATCTTCGATGATCTCGCGCCGGCGCACGACGTTTTGCGGATCGCCCGCGATCTGCGCCAGCGCGGCTTCGCGGTGATCGATTTGCCCGACCCGGACATCATGGCGCGAGCGGAGCGAATCAAACATGATCTCGCGCCACAGTTCGATCGCGAAGGCTGGCTGAACGGCTCCGCCCCCTCCCAGCGTATCCAGGATGCCTGGAAGAAACACCAAGATGTCCGCGCCATCGCCTGCAACCAAAAAATCCTTGATCTGCTCGCCGCACTCTATGGGCGGGCCGCATTTCCGTTTCAAACGCTCAATTTCTTCATCGGCTCGCAGCAGCGCGCCCACAGCGACAGCCTGCATTTCAGCTCCGATCCCGAGCGCTGGATGTGCGGCGTCTGGCTCGCGCTCGAGGATGTCGACGACGATAATGGCCCGCTTCTCTACTATCCCGGCAGCCATGCCTGGCGGATCTTCGACAATGCCTGCCTCGGTATCGATGTCATGGAACTCACAGGTTTTCATGACCGTTATCCCGATTTCGAAACCACCTGGGAGCGGATCGCCGACGCCGCGGCGGCAAAACCGGAGCGCTTTCATGCCCGCAAGGGCCAGGCGCTGATCTGGGCGGCCAATCTGCTCCATGGTGGCGATCGGCATCGTGATCGCAACCGCACCCGCTGGAGCCAGGTGACACATTATCTATTCGAGGGCTGTGGCTATTACACGCCGCTCGGCTCAGACGTTTTTCGCGGCAGGATCGCGCTCCGCGAACCCTATAATATCCTCACCGGCGAGACCATTCCCTCGGCGCGTGCGCCAAGCGCGGATCCCAACGCCGCATCGCCACGGTTGCGGCCCATGCTCGGCCGCATCGCCCGGCGTCTCGGGCTGCGTTGATCAGACGGCGCTAATCCTGCGTGGCGAGCAGGCTCTCTCGTGCCTGCTGGCGGATTTCGGCACGGCCAGGCCGCGTGATCGCCGGGAATGTCAGCCAGGGTTTGGGCCGGCGCGGAAACGGCGCCAAATTACGGGCGCCCGAACTCAGTGAAAGATTGGGGTTCCAATAAGGATCCTGGTCGAGGGTTTCACCCCAGCGCGCCCGCATATAAGCGATTTCCGCATAATAGCGCCGCGCGCGGTCACCGCCGAGATCCTTGCCGCGACTGGCCGATTCGAGATGGTAGAGCTCGGCGAACGGCGTCCAGAGATTGCGGTATCCGGCCGCCTGGATGCGAAGGCAAAGATCGACGTCGTTGAACGCGACCGTGAGATTCTCCTCATCGAAGCCGCCGACTTCGAAAAACACCGATTTGCGCACCGCGAGGCAGGCCGCGGTGACCGCCGAGGTCGAGCGCACGAGGCGCAGGAGATCGAACGCCCCGGGCGCGTCGCGCGTCTCGTTGCAGTAATAGTGCCCGGCGACGCCCTCCGGCCAGCCCATGCCGAGAATGACGCCGGCATGCTGGATCGTGTCATCGGCATAGAGGAGTTTGGCGCCGACCGCACCAATCTCCGGCCGGAGTGCGTGTGACACCATCTCGCGCAGCCAGCCGGGCGCAATGACGTCGATATCATTGTTGAGCAGCAGCAGGATTTCCCCGCGCGCCGCGGCAACCGCCTGGTTGTTGAGGCGAGAGTAGTTGAACGGGCCCGGCATCGGCAGAATGCGCACCCGCGCATCCTGCGCCATGCGCGCATAAAGCGCCGCCGTCGCCGGCTCGCGGCTATCGTTATCGGCGATGATCACCTCGATCGCCGGATAATCGGTGCGCCGCAACACGCCATCGAGGCAGCGTTCGAGCAATTCCGCCCGATCACGGGTCGGAATAATGATCGAAACCAACGGCGCCGGGCTCGGCAGCGGCCAGGCGATGCGATAACCGGTCTCACCCGGCATCTCAACGACCCGCGCCGGGAGATGGTTTCGCGCGAGCACGCGGGCAACCGCGGCGCAATCACGCGCCGCCGCTTCCGCCGCTTCTCGCTCTGATCGCGTCTCCGCCGCGCGGCGATGGCAAAGCACGCTCGGAATATGGCGGATATGCGCGGCACCAGCGGCGAAAGCCGCGTCCAGAACCACTTCATGCCAGGCCGAAGCGCAGGCGTCAGTCGGCAGGCCGCCGATGCGTGCGATCAGGCTGGAGTGGTAGGCCGTAAGGCCGGAGAGATAATTCTGCGCAAACAGCAGATCGGGATCGAAATCCGGCTTGAAATAGGGTGCCGCGCGCCGTCCGCCAGCGTCGATCCTGTCTTCGTCGGCATAGAGCAATTCAGCCGCGGGATGGGCGTTGATCTCGGCCACGCATTCATAGAGCGCCTGCGGCGGCAGGATGTCGCCGGCCAAAACCGGCACCAGCCACCGCGCCGTCGACGCGGTGCGCGAGTCTGAAAATTCGGCGCTGCCGTCATACCGCTCGGCCTCGGTGGTAATCAGGCGGAGCCGGCGATCGGCGGCAACGATGCGTTCGAGACTGCGCTGCACATGCCCCTCCGAGCTGCTGCGCGCGACGATCACCATGTGCCAGTGAGGATAGAGCTGGGCCCCGAGGGCGGCGAGGGTCGCGCGAACGGCCACGAGAGAAACGTCATCGGCGGGCATGACAAGAAGGAAATCGGGATGGGCCGGCAATTGCTCGAGATGGTGGGCGATCGCGGCCCGATCGGTGGGCAACAGCCGATCATATTTGGCGATCCAGTTTTCGTAGGCATTGGGGTTTTTGTGTTCGAAAACCGGCATGAAAAAGCGCCGCACCGGCCGCCATATCATCCGGAGCACGGCGCCGAGAGCGCGGTTGCGCCGTGCCAGCGCGCGCCCGACCCGAATGCACGCGAGAGAGAATTCGGCGAGCGACAGAAAGCGCCGCATTCCGGCACCGCTGCCCCCCTTGCCGGTATCATTGCCGCGCTGATCGATGGCGGAGAGCTTCGTCTCAGAGAACACGTGGGGTTGAAGACTCATCCGCAAAGTTTCCGTATCACGTGTGATGGGGGGCGTGTCTACCCTAGTAACACGCTCGATCGGCATAGACAAAGCAAACTTGCATCGGGCATTCCGATGACAAAATATCGTAATTTTTTATAAAATAGAAACGCAACAAATAAAAATTATGATCATATATAAAATTTTCCAGCACTCCCCCGCGTTGCGATCTTTCTTCCGCCGCG
>NZ_JBMFWJ010000030.1:0-33362 GCF_049965395.1 Acidibrevibacterium sp. | reverse complement strand
TGAAGGTGGCAAGCCCTTCACTTCGGACCACTCGGGAGTGACTGCACAGACTTGGCCGACCCGCCCGATGCGAGCAACCCTCGCTGCATGCGCAGTATGGGACAAGAAACCTTCATCAGCACGGACATACAGTCATGCCTGACATGGCTACAGACAAGCGCCAACTTGTGCAGTGGTCCACCGCACAAGTCGCTCCCAGGGCATCGGATGGCCAACATGGTCATTGAGAGCCAGGCTGGTTGGGATACCGTGGCGCGAGCCGAAAAGGGCAAGCGTGTGTTCCGTTTGGCACCCCATCGTGATCGAGAATGACGAACCGAAGGCATGCGCGGTTCCTTGTACGCGCCGGCCGCCGCTGACGGGAAGAATCACAGCATCGCGGGCGACGGCGCGCCATAAAATCAATTACTTAGAGCCATCGTTACACCAGTTCCCGGCCGGCGAGCCGTTCCAGCACCCGGAGGGGGCTGCGTTCGGGGTGAAGCAAGCGATCGTTGGGGAGATGAAAAGTTTGTTCCAAGGCGAAGCGGCCGGACATCGCGGCGTGCAGTACCTGATCGGTATAGACGATCCAGGTCGAGCCCGGCGGGAAGGCGAGTTTTACCCGCGGCGCCTCGCGCTGATAGGTGTGGTCGAGCTTACCCTGATCGTGTAGGCCGAGCATCAGAAAATCATAGGGACTCCGCCGCCCTTTGGTGAGGCCGATGCGCTCCATGAACCAGGCGGCGCCAGGCAGCGGGTGGCGGAGACGCGGGAGGAATTTCTTGGCGAAATCCGCGAACGGCTCGCCCACCTCCCAGTGCCGCAGCGTGTCGCCGGGCGCGATATTGGAGAACACGCGGAGGATACGCTTGCCGCGCATCGGCCGGCTCGGGAAGGCATCGACATGGAGCCGGCGATCATCGTGGCGGGGCGAGGTCGGGCGGCCGGCGATCTCGACGGGGCGGAAGCTGGTGCGGGCGCGCTCGAGACCGATGTCATAGGCGGGGATGAGGCCGACCAGCAATGAACGGGCCTGGCGGCCGAAGCGATCCAACATCGCCGCGAGCTTCTTTTCCTCGACGCCGGCGAGCGTGGTCGCCCCGATCTGGCCGGTGAGTGGGTCGAAACTCACATTCTTGCGGCTGTGATCGGACACTTTATCGTCGAGAAAGCCAGCCTCCTCGGGGCGCAAACGAAAGGCGAGATCGGGGAAAAACAGGACTTTGCCGGCCTCGAGCGCATCGCCGGCGCGCGCGATCGTGTCCGGCGCGAAAGGGCCCTCCCAGGTGAGGCCACGAAATTCCTCGACCACGTCGATTGCCTGCATCATCCGTCTCCCTAAGACGATTTCTCCATCCGTATCATTCGCGCCGCAACACCCGATCGACGAGAAAGCTCGCCAAGCCATGGGCGGCGAACTCCCGCCGCAGCGCCATTTCGTCATACGCGTCTCGCACCCAGTCGGGAAAGGTGAGCCTGCCCTCCCCCTCGCGCGCGTAGGACAGCAGCAAAGCATCGAGAATACCGACGCGGGAAGTCCGGAAGTGTCCGTAGCGCCAGGAAAGCGCCGCCATCGCCCGTGCGACTGACGCGCCGTTCAAAATCAGGAACACGGCGGCGGCGAAGCCGGCGCGATCGGCGCCGGATTTGCAGTGGATCAGCGCCGGTTCGGCCATGGTTTGCAAGGTTTCGATTAGGCCGAGAAGATCGGCGCGCCCCGGCGTGCGGCTGGCGATCGGCGCATCGATGAAGCGCAGGCCGAGCCGCGCCGCCGCCTCGCGCGAGAGGGCGTCCGAGCCATTGCCGCAGGGGCCGCGGAGATTGATCACGGTGCGCAGATGCCAGCGTCGCGCCATGGCGCGCAGGCGCGCCGGAGTCGGATGGTTGGAGCGGTAAAGCCGCCCCGGCACCACCACGTCGGCATTGCTCCACACCAGCCGGAACACCGCGTGATCGGTGAGCAAGCTGTCGAGCCAGGCCCGCCGCCGTCCGCCGGGCGCGGCGAGGTCACCGCGAAAGAACGTGTCCATGCCAGACCTCGTTCATGTCCCGCTCACCGGATCGCGCCCGACCCGCACCCGCTCGACGCGCCGCCCATCCATCGCCAATACCTCGAACCGCCAGCCGCCGAAGACAATGCGGTCGCCCGCTTGCGGCACCCGGCGAAGCAGGGCGAGGATCAGCCCGGCGAGCGTATGATAGCTGCCTTCCGCCGGCAATGCCGGGAGGTCGAGCTGCGATTTCAGCTCATCGACCGGCATCAAGCCGTCCAGAACCCGCTCGGTCTCGGGCTGGTTGGGCTGCGCCGGCTCCGGCGGCGGTTCGTTGAGGTCGCCGACGATCGCCTCCAGAAGATCGGTCGCGGTCACCAGCCCCTCGAAGCTGCCATATTCGTCCATCACCACGGCGATGCCGAGCGGGTCGGATTTAAGCCGCGCCAGGGCATCGAGGGCGGAGACGCGGTCGGGGATCACCATGGGCTGGCGCAGGCTCGCGGCGAGTGAAAATTCGCCACCATCGAGCAAGCGGTCGAGAATGTCCTTGGTTTGGACGATACCGACGACATTATCCACCGCGCCATCGCAGACCACGAAGCGCGAATGCGGCGAGGCTTTGAGGGTCGCGATGATGTCGCGGCGGGGATCGGTGCGGTCGATCCAGGTGATTTCGGTGCGTGGCGTCATGATCGCGCGGACCGGCTTGTCAGCAAGGCGCAGCAGGCGCTCGATCATGTCACGCTCCTCGGTCTCGAGGACGCCGGCCTTGGTGCCTTCGAGCAGAAAGGCACGCAATTCCTCCTCCGTCACCTCGGGGCCGCGTTTCTGGGTCTGGCCCAGGAGCCGCAGCACCAGGGCCGAAGAGCGGCCGAGCAGCCATACCACCGGAGCGCCGATGCGCGCGAGCATGGCGACCGGTCGGGCGACAAGCACCGCCGTTCGCTCCGGCCAGCGCAGCGCCAGCTGCTTTGGCACCAACTCGCCGAACACCAAAGTGAAATAGGTGATCGCAACCACCACCACGATATAGGCGAGACTGCTCGCCCAGGCGCCGATCACCGGCAGCGGCGCGAGCCACAGCGCCAGGCGCGTCGCCAGCCGGGCGCCGCCGACGACGCCGGCGACAATCCCGATCAAGGTCATCCCGATCTGAATCGTCGGCAGGAAATGCTGCGGGTCTTCCGCCAAGACGCGGGCGAGGGCGGCGCGCGGCTCACCCTTGCGTTCCAGCACCGCAAGGCGGGCGCGGCGCGCCGAAACGAGGGCGAGTTCGGAGAGCGCAAACAGGCCGTTGAGCCCGATCAGCAACAGAATGACGATGATTTCGATGGCCGCGCGCATGCTGCTCCGGTGATGCGCGATCGCTTCCGCGCCGTCAAATAGGCGCATCGCGCGCGCGACCATGGCAGAGCACCCGCCGCGGGTTGATGGTGCGCAACAGCTGCGCCATGATTGGCCGGCAAGAGGCGGGAGGAAGCAGCGCGTGAACACGTGTCGCGTTATGGCGGGTCGATCGGTGGCGGGGGGCGAGACCGGTAGGCGGCATTGCCGGACATGAGCGCTGCCGAGATGCGGCGTTTCGCCTCCCTGACCCCATTGCTCGCGCCGCGTTCGGTCGCGGTGATCGGCGCGTCCGACGACCCGACCCGGATCGGCGGCCGGCCGATCGCCTATATGTTGCAACAGCGTTTTTCCGGCCGGCTGATGCCGGTGAACCCGAAACGCGAGACGGTGCAAGGGCTTCCCTGTTTTCCGAGCATCGCCGACCTGCCCGAGACGCCGGATGTTGCGATCGTCGCGGTGCCGGCGGCGCTCGCTGTCGAAACCGTTGCCGCGCTCGCCGCGCGCGGGGTCAGGGGCGCGATCGTCTTGACCGCGGGTTTCGCCGAGATGGATGCCGCCGGGGCAGCGGCGCAGGCGGAAATGGTAGCGCGCGCACGGGCCTCTGGCATGCGGCTCCTCGGCCCCAATTGTCTCGGCCTTTTCAACGCGCGGCTCGGCTATTACCCGACATTCACCGCGTCCCTCGAGACCGGGTTTCCGCTGCCCGGGCGGATCGGTGTTGCGAGCCAATCTGGCGCCTATGGCACCCATCTTTTCGCCATCGCGCGCGGCCGCGGCCTCGGCACGCCGCTCTGCATCACCACCGGCAATGAGAGCGATGTCACCGTCGGCGAGGTCATCGGCTGGCTCGCGGAAGATCCCGAGACCGACGTCATCGCCGCTTACGCCGAGGGCATTCGCGAGGCGGAAAGTTTTCTCGCGGCCCTCGCGGCGGCGCGCGCCGCCAAAAAGCCGGTGGTGCTGATGAAGGTCGGGCGCAGCGCGCTCGGCCAGGCGGCGGCGCAATCCCATACTGCCTCGATCGCCGGCGATGACGCTGTAACCGATGCCGTGCTCGCCGAATTCGGTGTGGTGCGCGCCGCGACCACCGAGCAGATGCTGGATATCGCCTATGCCGCGACCAAGCGCATCTATCCCGCGCGCAACAGCCTCGGGGTGATCACGGTGAGCGGCGGCGCCGGGGTTTTGATCAGCGACGCCGCGGAGGCGCTCGGCCTCCCCATGCCCGAGATGCCGGCGCCGGCGCAGGCGGCCTTGCGCGCGCTGGTGCCGTTTGCGGCGCCGCGCAACCCGGTCGATTGCACAGCGCAGGTGCTGAACGATCTTTCGCTGGTCAGGCGTTTCGCCGAAAGCATGGTTGCCGATGGCGGCTATGCCTCGGTGCTCGCGTTCTTCTCGCAAACCGGCGGCGCCGCCTCCATCGCGCCGAAACTACGCGCCGAACTCAACGCGGTGCGCCGCGCCCATCCCGAGCGCCTCTTCGTGCTTTCGGTGGTCGCTGACCAGGCGCGTGTGCGCGCCTATGAGGAAGACGGGTTTCTGGTGTTCGAGGATCCCTCCCGCGCGGTCGCGGCGATTGCGGCGATGGGGCGTTTCGGCGCCGCCTTCGCCGCCCCGCCGGCGCCGCCGCCGGCGCCCTTGCCGAAGGTGGCGCTGCCGGCCGCAACCCCGAGCGAGGCCGAGGCCAAACGGCTGCTCGCGGAAGCCGGGATCGCCTGTGTTCCCGAACAGGCCGCGGCAACCGCCGAGGAGGCGATCGCGGCGGCCGCGGCGCTCGGCTATCCGGTGGTGATGAAGATTCTCTCCCCGGATATTTTGCATAAATCTGAAATCGGCGGGGTGCTGCTTGGTCTCGGCGATGCCGATGCGGTGCGGTCCGGGTTTTCGACCTTGATCGCGCGCGCGAAAGCAGCGCGGCCGGAGGCGCGGATCGAGGGGGTCCTGGTCGCAAAAGCAATGACGGGCGGGGTCGAATGCCTGCTCGGCGTCCATCGCGACCCCGTGTTCGGCCCGATCGCGGCGTTCGGTTTGGGCGGAATTTTCGTCGAGGTGCTGCGCGATGTCGTTTTCCGCCGCTGCCCGTTTGGCGTCGAGGTCGCGGAAGCGATGATCCGCTCGGTCCGCGCCGCCCCTCTCTTGCTTGGCGCGCGCGGCCGGCCGGCGGCCGATATTCCGGCGCTGGCGCGGATGCTGTCGACGCTTTCTCGATTCGCCGCCGAAGCCGAGGCCGATCCTCGCGGCCGGCGGCTCCGCGCAATCGACCTCAACCCGGTTTTTGCCTTGCCCGAAGGCGCCTTTGCCGCCGACGCGGTGATCGAGATGGGAGAGTGACATGGCCATCGATCCAGAAAAATTGCTGAATTACCCCATTCCCGAGGTGCGCCAGCAGGTCACCCAGCGGGATACGATTTTTTATGCGCTTTCGATCGGGCTCGGACAGGATCCGATGGATCGGCGCCAGCTTGATTTCCTCGACCACCATCGCGGGCTCAAAGCTTTTCCGTCCATCGCCGTGGTGCTCGGCCATCCCGGCTTTTGGGCGGCGCGGCCGGATACCGGGATCGATGCGGTTCGCGTCGTGCATGGCGAGCAGGGCATCGTCTGGCATAACCCGATCCCGGTCGACGGCGAGATCATCGGCCGCACCCGCATCACCGGCCTGATCGACAAGGGGGCGGGAAAGGGGGCGCTGATGTATAGCGAGAAGCAGGTGATCGAGGGGGCGAGCGGCAAACTGCTCGCAACCCTTACCAGCACCACGTTTCTGCGCGGCGATGGTGGTTTCGGCGGCCCATCAGGGCCGGTCAAGCCGGTTCATCCGGTGCCCGAGCGCGCGCCCTCGATCACCCTTGATCTCGCCACCCGCCCGGAGCAGGCGCTTTATTACCGTCTCAACGGCGATGACAACCCGCTGCACGCCGATCCCGATTTCGCCGCCCGCGCCGGCTTTCCCCGCCCGATTTTGCACGGGCTGTGCACGCTCGGCGTCGTCTGCCACGCGCTCCTCAAGACGCTATGCGATTACGATCCGGCCGGGCTCAAGGAGATGGATCTGCGCTTTTCCTCTCCAGTCTATCCGGGGGAGACCATCCGCACTGAGATCTGGCCGGAGGAAGGGGCGTTTCGCGCCCGCGTCGTTGAACGCGACGTGATCGTCGTCAATAATGGCCGGGTGGTGCGCGCGCGATGATTGACCGTATCGTCAAGACCATGGCAGACGCGATGGCGGGGATCGAAGATGGCGCGGTGGTGCTGCTCGGCGGCTTCGGCAGCGTCGGCCAGCCGCAAGCGCTGATCGACGGGCTGATCGAGCAGGGGGCGAAAGATCTCACGGTGGTCGCCAATAACGCCGGCAGCGGCGGCGAGGGCCTCGCCAAGCTGCTCGCGCTCGGGCGGGTACGGCGGATCGTTTGCTCCTATCCACGCAGCCCGAGTTCGACGGTGTTCGAGGATCTCTACAAGGCCGGCAAAATCGAGCTGGAGCTGGTGCCGCAAGGCACGCTCGCCGAGCGGATGCGCGCCGCTGGCGCCGGCGTCCAAGCTTTTTTTACTCCAACTTCCTATGGCACCAAGCTTGCCGCCGGCAAGGAAACGCGCGAGATCAATGGCCGCAACTGCGTCCTCGAATACGCGCTCGCCGGCGATGTCGCGCTGATCGAAGCGTGGCAGGCCGACCGCTGGGGCAATCTCACCTATCGCCGCTCGGGGCGGAATTTCAACCCGGTAATGGCGACGGCGGCGAAGCTCACCATCGCTCAGGCGCAGCACATCGTCGATCTCGGCGCGCTCGACCCGGAAGCGGTGGTGACGCCGGGAATTTTCGTCGACCGCGTGATCCATGTGCCCTATGGCGATCCGCCGATTTGAGGGCGGCACGAGGGAAGGAGAGAAGAATGGCCGATAGCAACAGCGCCGCGTTCACCCCGCTCGACCGCGTTGGCATGGCCGCGCGGCTCGCGCGCGACGTGCCGGAGGGCTGGTATGTCAATCTCGGGATCGGTATCCCGACCTTGGTTGCTGATCATGTGCCGCTCGATCGCGAGGTGATTTTCCACTCCGAGAACGGCGTCCTCGGGATGGGGCCGGCGCCGGCGGCGGACCACGTCGATCCTTGGCTGATCAATGCCGGGAAGCAATTGGTGACGCTGCGCCCCGGCGGCTGCTTCGTCCACCATGCTGACAGTTTCGCGATGATTCGCGGCGGCCATCTCGATCTCTGCGTGCTCGGCGCCTATCAGGTGGCGGCGAACGGCGATATCGCGAATTGGGCGACGAGCGAGAACGACACCGCGCCGGCGGTCGGCGGCGCGATGGATCTCGCGGTCGGAGCGAAACGATTATGGGTGTTGATGGAGCATCAGACGAAAGACGGGCGGCCGCGCCTCGTGAATGCGCTCAGCTATCCACCGACGGCGCTCGGCGCGGTCAAGCGGGTCTATACCAATCTCGCGGTGCTCGATGTCGAGGCGCGCGGCTTCGTCGTCCGCGATATCGTGCCTGGGCTTTCCTTCGCCGAGTTGCAGGCGCGGAGCGAAGCCAAGCTTCATCTCCCTTCATGAGCGGGCCCCCTTCATGAGCGGAAACGACGCAACCGCCGAAAGCGTGCGCATGATCCAAGACAGCGCCGGCGCGATCGCCCCGCGCGGCGGCGATTTCCGTCGCATCCGCGCGCTTCGCTTCTCCCCGCTTGGCTTCGATCGCGCGGTTTGGAGTGAAATTTGCGCGATGGGCTGGGTTGGTCTTTTGCTTCCCGAAGACCAAGGCGGCGCCGGGCTCGGGATGGCGGAATATTGCGCGCTCGCCGAGGCACTGGGCGCGGGGCTGGTGCCAGAGCCGTTGATCCCGGCGGTGCTTGCCGCGGGGTTTCTGCCCGACCCCTGGCGCGCCGATCAGCTCGCCGGCAAGCGCCTGGTGCTGCCGGCCTGGCAGGAGGCGCCAGGCGCACTGCTCGCGCCGTTTTCGACCAGTCTTGCCGATGGCGCGCTCTCCGGGCGCAAGATCTTCGTGCCGATGGCGAACGCCGCCGACGCTTTCCTGGTCGCCACCAATACCGGGCTCGCGCTGGTTCCGGCCGATGGCGAGGGGGTCTCACTGGTGACCGCGCCGACCCAGGATGGCGGGCATTTCGGCACCCTGACGTTCGAGGATAGCCCGGCGATCGCGCTCGCCGGTGATTTCGCCTCTGCCCTCGAGGCGGCGGCTTTGGCGACCAGCGCCTATCTCCTCGGCGTGATGGATCGGGTGTTTGCGCTCACCCTCGATTATCTCCGCACGCGCGAGCAATTCGGCCGTAAGATCGGCAGCTTTCAGGCTTTGCAGCACCGCGCCGCCGATCTCAAAATCCTGCTTGAGCTGACCCGTGCCTCGGTCGCTTCAGCGGCGGCGGTGTGTGACAGCCATGACGATAACGCCGCGCGCGCCTGCGCGGTGTCACGGGCGAAGGCGCGTGCAACCGACGCCGCGCTGCGGATGACCCGCGAGGCGATCCAACTCCATGGCGGCATCGCCTATACCGATGAGTTCGATATCGGCCTCTTTCTGCGCAAAGCGATGGTGGTCGCCGGGCAATTCGGCACCAGCGCCTGGCACCGCGCGCGTTACGCCGCGCTCGCGCCCGAAGATGAGGAGTAACGCGCATGCAGCCTTCTCCCGCCGAAGATCTCAATGCCCTCGACGACGAGGCTTTCCGCCATGTCGTGCGGCGCTGGGTTGCAGAAAATTATCCGCCCGAGATCCGCAATCCGCCCAAGCGCCTTCATTGGCGCGAAAACAAGGTCTGGTATTTGAAACTCGCCGAGAAGGGCTGGCTCGCGCCGGGCTGGCCGCGCGAGTATGGCGGCATGGGGCTCTCGGCCGGAAAGCAGCTCATCATGATCGAGGAGTTCGAGCGTTTCGGCTGCGCGCGCACCAATGATCACGGCGTGGTCATGGTCGGCCCGCTCCTCATCCGCTATGGTAGCGAGGCGCAAAAACGCAGCTTTCTTCCCAAAATCCTGAGCGGCGAGCATATCTGGTGCCAGGGCTATAGCGAGCCCAATGCCGGCTCCGATCTCGCCGCCTTACGCACCGAAGCGGTTTTGGACGGCGATCATTGGGTAATCAACGGCCAAAAGACCTGGACCACGCTCGCGACCGACGCCAACTGGATTTTTCTCCTCGCCCGCACCGACAAAGCCGCGAAGAAGCAAGAAGGGATCAGCTTTTTTCTGGTGCCGATGGATGCGCCGGGCGTCACCGTCCGGCCGATCATCAATCTCGAACTGCATGACGAGTTTTGTGAGACGTTTTTCGACAATGTCCGGGTACCGAAGGAAAATCTGGTCGGCGAGGTGAACAAAGGCTGGACGATGGCCAAGGCGCTGCTCGGCTTTGAGCGCATTTTCCTCGGCTCGCCCCGGCAATCGGCCTATGCCTTGATTCGCTTGAAGCGCCTTGCCGAGCATGTCGGCTGCGCCGATGATCCGCTGTTCCGAGATCGCTACACTCGGCTTCGCCTCGATCTCGCCGATCATCGCGCGCTCTATGAAACGCATGTCGTGAAGCTCAGGCGCGGCGAGGCGCTGGGCGCCGATGTCTCGATGCTGAAAGTCCACCAGAGCGAATTGTTCCAGCGCATCACCGATGCCATGATGGAGATCGCCGGCGAGGAGGGCGGGCTTCTCGAGCCCATCGAGGGAAATCGTGATCTTCACCCCGCCGGGCTTTTCATCCAGGCGCGCCCGACCAGCATCTATGGCGGCACCAACGAAATCCAGCGCAATATCCTCGCCAAGAACGTGCTCGATCTGCCGGGCTGACATGAGCGCCGCTTCGGCATGAACCCCCGTCTCGACGGGCGAGCGATAGCCGTGATGACGCTGCTCTGCCTCATCTGGGGCGGCCAGCAGGTCTTGGTCAAGCTCGCCATCGCCGATGGGCTGCCGCCGGCGTTACAGGCTGGGCTCCGTTCGCTGTTCTCGACCCTGCTGCTGCTTCTTTGGATCGGCTGGCGGGAGGGCGCGGGCGGATTCTGGCGGCTTTGTCGCCGCGATCACACGCTGGTCCCTGGTGTCATCATGGCGCTTTTGTTCGGTGGCGAGTTCCTCTTGCTTTATGCCGGCCTCACCCGCACCACTGCCTCGCGCGCGGTCTTGTTTCTCTATACCGCGCCGTTTTTCGTCGCCCTCGGCGTGCATTTTCTCGTGCCAGGGGAACAGCTCGCCGCGCGGCAAGTTGTTGGGCTGGTACTCGCATTCGCGGGTGTGGCCATCGCTTTCGCCGATGGTCTGCGTCATGCCGGCGCCGGTGGCTCGGTGCTTGGCGATCTCATGGTGACGCTGGCGGCGATGACGTGGGCGGCGGTGACGGTGATGGTGAAGGCGGTGAAGGGGCTGCAGCGGATCTCGGCCGCGAAGGTTTTATTGTATCAGCTCGCCGGCTCGATTCCGATCCTGCTTGGCGCGGCGCTGCTCAAAGGGGAAGGGGGCGCGATTTTTCATGCCGGGCCGATCGCTTACGCCTCGCTCGCCTATCAATCGGTGATCGTCGCCTTCGCAAGCTATCTCGCCTGGTTCTGGCTGATCGGGCTTTATCCGGCGGGCCGTCTTGCCGCATTCTCGTTTCTCACGCCACTCTTTGGCATGCTTGCCGGGATCGTGGTTTTGCATGAGCCGGCATCGGTTTTTCTCGCGCTTGCCTTGATGGCGGTGGCGGCGGGACTTTATCTCGTCAACGCCAGCCCGCGCCCGGCGGCGCGCGCTTCGGGGAGTTATGCCGATGGCTGAGATGTCCATTCTGGCGCGACGGCGGATCGAGGCGATCTTCGCCAAGGGCGTGTTCGCTGAAATGGCGCGTGAATTTGGGGAAGCGGCGGCAAAGCGCGTTCTCGCGCGCGCCGTCATCGCGATGGCCAAGGACGCAGCGCGCGAGTTCGCCGAAGCCGCACCGGCGGGGGCCGACCTCGCCCATTTCCGCGCGATCCAGTCGCTCTGGCGCGCCGAGGATGCGCTCGCCATCGAGGAACTTCCCGCCAAGGCCGACGAATTTCATTTTAATGTCACGCAATGCCGTTATGCCGAGATGTATAAAGATCTCGGCCTTGGTGACCTTGGCGGCATTCTCTCCTGCCAGCGTGACGCAGCGTTTTGCGAAGGCTATCATCCGGCGCTTGCGCTCACGCGAACGCAAACCCTCATGGAGGGGGCCTCGCATTGCGATTTCCGCTATCGCTGGGTGGGAGGGGCTGCGCCGTCACAGGGCGAGTCTGGAGAATGAGATCATCGATGAACCTGAGCTCTAAGCCGCTGTCTCGCCGGCAAGTTCTGCTCGGCGCGCTTCCCGCCGGCCTCGCGCTCACCGTTCCGGCGCGAGCCGCGGCGCCAGCTTTGCCCTTCGTCGTCATCGGCGATTGGGGGCGACGTGGCGCCGATCACCAGGCGGAGGTCGGGCGTCAGATGGGCGAGACGGCAGCATCGATCGCGAGCCGCTTCGTGGTTTCGGTTGGCGATAATTTTTATGAAAACGGGGTACAAAGCCTCGACGATACCCATTGGCGGCAATCCTTCGAGGGGATCTATACCGCGCCGGCGCTGCAAACCCCCTGGTATGTCATTCTCGGCAACCATGATTATCGCGGTGAAATCGCACCACAACTCGCCTATCACAGCAAGAGCCCGCGCTGGCGGATGCCGGCGCGCTATTTCTCACGCACCGAGACCCTGGCTGATGGGAGTGCGGCGGATTTCTTCTTTATCGATACCAGCCCGTTCATTCGCGCCTATCGCGGCAGCGCAGTCCGGATCGACGACCAAGACCCGGCGGCCCAGCTTGCCTGGCTCGATCAGGCGCTCGGTGCGTCCACCGCGCCGTGGAAGATCGTCATCGGCCATCACCCGCTTTATACCGCGCTCGGCGGCGCGCATCACGACCAGCCGGATTTGATCGCGCCGCTCGCGCCGCTGCTGCGGCGGCATCGCGTGCCGGTTTACATCAATGGGCACGATCATTCGATGCAATATGTCGAGATGGATGGTATCGCCTATGTCACCACCGGCGCCGGCTCGGAAACCTATGAGACCGGCCCCGCCAATCGCCCCGGCTTTGCTGCCGGCGCGCATGGTTTCCTGCGCGCCGCGCTGCGTCCCGAGGTGTTGGAGATCGCTTTCGTCACCGAAACCGGCGCGATCCCTTTTTCGCGCGTGATCCCGCGTACGCCGCGATGAACGACGGGCACCGCTAGGCGTCGCGCGCGAGCAGGCTGGCCGCGTCGCCATCGATGACGAGACCTCGTGCCACGCCGGTGCGCAAAAGGGCTGCTACTGCGGCAATTTTTTCGATCCCGGCGCCGAGCAGCACGACATCGCGCCCGATCAAGCGCTGAAAATCGACCGCCAACGCACGGCGTGACAGCGGGTGATCTATTCTTCGCCCCTGCGCGTCAAAGAATAACCCGAGCGTGTCGCAAACGGCGCCGAGGCGGCGCAGTTCCGCCAAGTCATCGGCGCTGATCATGCCCCGCTGGCGCAAGAGAGAGGTTTCGCTAAGCTCGCCGACGCTGATCAGGTAGAGATCGGCATTGTGCGCCATAGCGAGCGCAGCCGCGACACTGCGCTGCGACAGCAAAACCGCCCGGTCGTCGATGCTGTCGGCGATGAAGGGAATGGGGAGAAAATGCCCTACGCCGCTGGTGCGGGCGGCAAAGGCCTGCACCACCTCGAAGGTGTTCGAGGCGGAATTATGAGACAGCGATCCCATCAAGGACACGAACCGCGCCTCGGGATTGCGCACGCCCGTCAGATGCAGGGCCACTTGCTCCAGGGTCCGCCCCCAACTCACCCCGACGGTAAGCCGCCCTTGCGCCAGCCGGCCGCGCAGGAGCGAGGCCGCTGCCGAGCCGACGGCGCGGCGCGCAATCACGCCCTGGGCTGCGGCGATCGCTGCGTTTGCGGTTTCCGAAAGCCCTGTCGGTATGGTCGCAAAACAAAAGTCGAGACCGAACCGCGCCGTGATCATGCGCTCGATTTCGAGATCGTGCACCGCGTCATGATGGATGGTGACGCTCACCAGCCCGCGTTCGCGTGCCTCAGCGAGCAGGCGGACGACGCGGGTGCGGTGAATTCCAAGCTGCGCCGCCACTTCCTCCTGGGTTTTGCCGACCAGGTGATAGAGCCAGGCGGCACGAACGATGAGAGCTTCGTCAGGCTCTTGGCCGAGATGGAGCGGCATCGGCCGCGAGAGGTCGGGCTGGCTCATAGGTAAGCCTTGACAAAAGTTGCGGCTGGTGACAAGTGTGCGTAGCAGCACATTTGTCGTTCAAAAAAACAATTGTGCGACGCACCGCGCGTGACCGCGCCGCAACGGAGGACGCCCCGGCATGACCCAGCGTGCCAATCTGCCGCTGTTTGATCTCTATCGCACGATGCGCCGCATCCGCTCGTTCGAGGAGCGTGTCGCCGAACTCTATGTGCGCGGGCTCTCGGCCGGCTCGATGCTGCATCTCTCGATCGGAGAGGAGGCGGCGGCGGCGGGTGTCTGCGCCGCGTTGCGGGCGGCTGACAGTTTCACGACGCATCATCGCGGCCATGGCATTTTTCTTGCCCGCGGCGCCGATCCCAAGCGCATGATGGCCGAGATCGCCGGCAAGGCGGAAGGCTATTGCGCCGGCAAGGGTGGGTCGATGCATATCGCCGACATGGCGCTCGGCCATCTCGGCGCCAACGCCATCGTCGGCGGCGGCATTCCGCATGTCGTCGGCGCTGGGCTGAGCTACAAGCATCTCGGCAAGGATGCCGTCTCGGTCGCGTTCTTTGGCGACGGGGCGATGCAGCAGGGCATTCTCTATGAAAGCATGAACATGGCGGCGCTGTGGGCGCTGCCGGTAATGTTCGTGTGCGTAAACAACCAATACGGCATGGGCACCCGGGTCGATCGCGCAACGCGGGTCACCGATTTCGCCGCCCGCGCAGCGGCGCTCGGCCTTCTCGCCGAAAGCGCCGACGGCGAGGATGTGACCGCCGTTTTCACCGCGGCGGAAACGCTGGTCGCCGAGGCCCGTGGCGGCCGTCCGGGGTTTCTCGTCGTCTCCTGCTTTCGCTTCTTCGGCCATGGCCGGATGGACAAAAGCCCCTATCGCAGCGCTGAGGAAGAAGCAGCCGGGCGCCAGCGCGACCCGGTGCGCCATGCGCGCGCAGCACTTCTTGCGCGTGGCGAGAGCGATGAGGCGGCGCTGGATGCGCTCGACCTCGCCATCGCGCGCGAGATGGATGATGCGATCGATTTTGCCGCCGCCGCCGCGCCACCGGCCTATGACGCGCTGTTTCGCGATGTTTTCGCCCCCGGCGAGCCGGCCCCGGAACCGTTGCGAACCCGGCTCGATCGCATTCTGGCAGGTGCCTGATGGATAGCGAGACGGTTGCCAGCGAGATCACCTATCGCGAGGCGCTGCGCCGCGCGCTCGACGAGTCGATGCGCGAAAACCCACGCGTCGTCGTCATCGGCGAGGAGGTCGGCCGTTATGGCGGCGCCTATGGCGTCACCAAGGATCTGATCGGCGAGTTCGGGGAAGGGAGACTGATCGACACCCCGATCAGCGAGCCGGCGATCGTCGGGGCCGCGATCGGCGCGGCGATGACCGGGCTGCGGCCGGTCGCGGAACTGATGTATGTCGATTTCCTCGGCCTGGTGATGGACCAGCTCGCCAATCAGGCCGCCAAGATTCGTTATATGTTTGGCGGCCAGATCGGCGTGCCGATGGTCCTTCGCACCCAAGGCGGAACCGGGCGTTCGGCCGGCGCGCAGCATTCGCAGAGCTTGGAGGGCTGGGTGATGCACACGCCCGGCCTGCGCCTTGCCATGCCGGCGACCGCCGCTGACGCCTATCATTTACTGCGCCACGCTCTGACGCTGCCCGATCCGGTCGTCTTCATCGAGCACAAGGCGCTCTACGCCCGCAAGGAGTTGGTCGATTTTGCCGCGCCCGTCCCGCCCTGGGGGCAGGCGGCGATCCGCCGTGCCGGCGATGATGTCAGCCTCGTCGCCTATTCGCGTATGGTGCATGTCGCGCTCGCGGCGGCAGAGCGCCTGGCCGAGCGCGGCATTACCGCCGAGGTGATCGATCTCCGCACCTTGAACCCGCTCGACATGGCAACGGTTGCCGCTTCGGTTGCCCGTACCGGGCGGGCGGTGGTGGTGAGCGAGGGGTATCTCACCGCCGGGGTTGCAGCCGAGCTTGCCGCGCGCATCAGCGAAGAATGCTTCGATTTCCTCGAGGATCCGGTGATCCGCATCGCCGGCGAGGATGTGCCGATCCCGGTTTCGCCGGCGCTAGAAGCGGCGGCGGTGCCGGACGCGGCGCTGATCGTCGAAACCGTTGCCCGGATGCTCGGCAAATGACGGCGCTGCTCACCCTGCCCCGGCTCGGCGAGACGATGGAGAGCGGGCGCATCGTCACTTGGGTGAAGCAGGCGGGCGAGATGTTTCGGCGCGGCGAGACCATCGTCGAAATCGAGAGCGACAAGACCGTGGTCGAATTGCCGGCGCTGGCTGACGGAACTCTGATCGAGGTGCTGGCGCCGGCCGGAGCGGAGGTCGTGGTCGGCGCGCCGCTTTGCCGCTACGAGACGATCGGCGCTGCCCCGGCCGATGACGGTGCGCCCGACGGCGTCTCCGCCGTGGTCGCCGAGACCACGCCGGCAGCCATCGCACCCGCCCCTTCGCCGCGGCTGACGACGGAGACTGGGCGTCGGCGCGCGACCCCGCTTGCCCGCCGTCTGGCGGCGCGCGAGGGGATCGATCTCGCAGCCCTCGCGGGCAGCGGCCGGCGCGGCCGCATCGAAGCGCGTGACGTGCGCGCCGCCATCACCGGCTCAGCGCCGGACGCGCTCGCGGTGCGACGCTGGCCGGCGCGTGGTGCGCTGCGCCGCACAGCGGTGCTGGTGCACGGTTTCGGTGGTGACGCGCAGACCTGGGCGGTCTTGGCGACACATCTCGCCCGCCAGGGATTTGCCGTTGCCGCCCCCGATCTTCCCGGCCACGGCGCGACCACCCTCACCGCTGACACGCTCGAGGCACTCGCTGAGCCGCTCGCGCCGCTGCTCGCGGCAGATGCGCCGGTGGAACTGGTCGGGCACTCGCTCGGCGGTGCCGTTGCGGCCCTGCTTTCACGTCGGCATCCAGAGCAGGTCGCGCGCCTCACGCTGCTTGCCCCTGTCGGGATCGGTGATGCGATCGACGCCGATTTCGTCTTCGGCCTCGCCGCGGTCCGGAGCGCCGGTGGGCTCGCCCATGTGCTGCGCCGCCTCTCGCCGCAGCCACCCGCGCTTTCGTCCGAGCAGCTCACCGCAATGGCCGAACGCCTGGCGGCGGGGCAGCTTGCCTCGCTCGCCGAGGCCACCGCCGGCGGCGGGCGCCAGCAGATCGACATTCTGCCGATGCTGGCGGCGCTGCCGATGCCGGTTCGCGTCGTCTGGGGCACTGCCGACGCCATCATTCCGTGGACGCAAGTGCAGAACCTGCCGCCCCGCATCGCGATCCACCTGATCGCCGGCGCCGGCCACATGCCGCAATGGGACGCGCCGCAGCCTATCGCCGCCTTGTTCGACGGCTGACACATCACCGCGCGGGATCAACCGCGAGGGTGTTTTGAGGAGGAGACTCATGGAGAAAGACCCACAAAATCCCGACGGCGCTTCGCGACGCGCCTTGCTGCAAGGGCTCGGCCTCGGTGCCGCCGCCTTGGCCGGTCCGCAACTCGCGCAATTCCTGCTCGGGAGCACGCCGGCGCGCGCCGCGGAGGGCAAGCCGGTGAAACTCGCCGTGGTCGCGCAGCAAATGGCGGCGCAATCCGACCAGCGCGCCTGGGCGGGGTTTCAGCAATGGCTCAAGACCACCGGCCTCGATAAAACCTGGCAGGTGACCCAGACCGACGCCAAAGGCGATCCTGGCGCGCTGGTCAGCCAGATCGAAGACGCGATCACCGCCAAATCCGACGCCATCATGGTATTGTTCGGGACATTGACCGCGGCCCACAGCGCGCTCGCCGATCTCGAGCGCAGCAAGATTCCGTTCTTTAGCCTCGATTCCGGCTGGCAAGCGCCGGCGCTCGCTGACATCACCAGCAATAACTGGGTAATGGGGGGCGCGTTTGGGCAATATATGGTCGAACGATTGCTTGCGGAGGGCAAGCAAAAGGCCAATATCTGTGCGATTATTGCCAATTTCCATCACGGCACGCGCAAACGCGGCAAGGTAATGAAAGCGATCCTTGGTGAAAATGAATGGATTAGCCTGAAAGCCGAGCGCGTTATTCAGTATCAGGGATTTTTCGAGACCACCCAGAACGCCGTCAACGACTGGCTGACACGCTATGGCGACGAGCTCGACGCGATCTGGTGCCCGTGGGACGAGCCGGCGATGGCCGCGGCCGAGGTCATTCAAGCGCACAAGCTCGAGCACAAGGTCTTCGTCGTCGGCTGCGACGGTCATCCGACGGCGTTGGAGCGGATGCGCAACCCCGACTATCCGCTGGTTGCGACCTGCGCGCAGGCCTTCGAGCTGTGGGGCGCCTATGGCGGCTGGATGGTGAACGAAATCGTCGGCAAGGGGCGTTCGGCAAAAGAGGTCGTGCCGGTGCCGACCGTCGATTTCCCGGCGCCGCTCCTGGTCAAGGACGTCAATATTCCGCCGGCCGGCAAGCCCACCTATGACGCGACCGATCTTTACTACATCTATCGCGACCGCGCTGTCGCCGGCATGAAGGGCTGAACGCGGCGATGAGACCACCTCGTCTCTCAGCGCGCGGGGTTCGCAAGAATTTTCAGGCGACGTGCGCGGTGGACGGGGTGGATCTCGATCTTCATGCCGGCGAGATCCTGGCGCTGGTCGGGGCCAACGGCGCCGGCAAATCGACGCTGGTGAAGATTCTCTGCGGCGCCATCACGGCCGATGAGGGGCGGATCGAGATCGACGGGCGGGTGGTCTCGTTTCGTGGCGTTGCCGACGCGCATGCCGCCGGTATCGCGGTCGCGCATCAGCACGTCGCGATCATTCCGTGCCTCGATGGGGCCGAGAATATCATGCTCGGCCGCGAGCCGCGCCGTTTCGGGCTGATCGACCAGGCCGCCCTGCGCCGCAAGGCGCAGGCGCTCGCCGATCGCGTCGGGGTTGCGATCGATCTGGCGCGGGAATGCGGCGCGCTTTCGCTCGGCGAGACCAAGATCCTCGATATCCTCAAGGCCGCGGCGCATGATCCGGCCGTCCTGATCCTCGATGAGCCGACGGCGTCGCTCTCGCTCGCCGAAAGCCGGCGGCTGTTTACTTTTCTTGATGAGCTGAAGGCGCGCGGCCTCGCCATTCTGTTCATTTCACATCATTTGAACGAGGTCTTCGCCCATTGCGATCGCGTCGCGGTGCTGAAGGACGGGCGGAAAGTGTTCGACGGTCCGGTTGCCGCAGCGACCCCGGCCGACGTGGTGCGCCTCATGGTTGGCCGCGCCATCGAGGACACCAAGAGGGAAAGCGATGGTGCGGCGGGTGATGGCGACCTCGCGCTCTCGCTACGGGGCGCGCGGATCGGGCGGCTCGCGATCCCAGCGCTCGATATTCGGCGGGGGGAGATCGTTGGCATCGCCGGTGTCCTCGGCGCAGGACAAACCGAGCTGCTCGAACGCCTCGCCGGTGTCCCGCATGCCGACTCCGTCGCCAGCGCTCGGCTCCTTGGCCTTGCGCGGCTTCCGCACAGTGTCGCAGAGGCAATTGCCGCCGGCATCTTTCTCGTTGCTGATAATCGCATTCGCAAAGCGCTGTTTCCTGGCCTCGACGTGCAGGAAAACCTCGCGAGCGGGGCGCTCGGCGCGCTGAGCCGCCATCTCTTCATGCAGCCGGAGGCGGAAGCCGGCGCCGCGCGGGACGTGATCGCCCGGCTCGGCATCAAATGCCATGGCCCGCGTCAGGACGTGATGACCCTCTCGGGCGGCAATCAGCAGAAGGTCGCCTTCGGCCGCTGGCTTTTGCGCATGGCGCGTGACCGGCATGCGGCGCCGCCGCTCCTCCTCCTCGACAACCCGACCGAGGGCGTCGATGTCGGTGCCAAGGCGGAAATCTACGCGCTGATCCGCGATCTTGCCCGCCAGGGTGCGGCGGTGCTGGTCGCTAGCGCCGAATTCGCCGAGTTGCTGGCACTGTGCCAGCGCGTCCATTGCATCGCCCATCACCAGCTCGGCGCCGCCCGCCCCTGCGCCGGGCTCACGGAAGACCGGCTTTTGCTGGAGGTTGCCTGACATGAGCACGAGCGACACGGACGTCCCGCAGGCGCTGGCCCACGCCGAGGGGGCGCGGGTTGCCAATTTTCTCGCCCGCTATGGCACCGTGCTCGCGGCGATCGCGATTTTCATCGCATTCTCGCTCGCCAGCAACCGCTTCGTCTCGGCCGCCAATCTCGGCAATATTCTCGTTCAGATTTCGGTGCTGATGGTGGTGTCCTCGGGCCTCACCGTCGCGGTCGCGAGCGGCGAGTTTGATCTTTCGGTTGGCGAAGTCGCGGGGCTTTCGGGTGTGCTCGCGGCGGGGATGATGGTGTGGGCGAAGCTGCCGGTGGCGCTCGCCATTCTGGTGCCGGTTGCTGGCGGCACGGCGATCGGCCTCGTCAATGGATTTTTGGTGACGCGGCTGCGGATCCCCTCCCTGATAGCGACCCTGGCGATGGGGCCGATCGCGCTCGGCGCCAATTATGCCTATGACGGCGGCGATTCGATTTACGCGACGTTTCCGGACTCGTTTTATTATATCGCGACCGGCCGGCTGTTCGGCGTCATCCCCGTGCCGATCGTCATCGCGCTTGCCATTGTCGCGGTTTTTTACGTCCTCCTCAACCGCACCCGCACTGGCCGCGCCATCGTCGCGACCGGGGCCAACATCCAGGCGGCGCGGCTTTCCGGTATCGCCGTCGATCGCTGCCGGGTGCTGGCGCTGGCGCTTTCCGCCTTCGGCGCGGCGATGGGCGGGATTATGCTGACGGCGCGGCTCGGCACCGGCCAGCCAGGCGCCGGCGAGCCCTATCTGCTCGATAGTCTGACCGCCGTGTTCCTCGGCATGACCGCGTTCAAGCCGGGGCGGGCGACGGTGCAAGGCACTTTGGTGGGCGTCGTCATCATCGGCATGCTCGATAACGGCCTCAATCTGCTCGGCGCCCCCTTTTATTTGCAAAACGAGGTACGCGGCGTGGTGATGATCGCTGCCGTCAGCCTCGCCGTGCTGCGCGGCGAAATCCGGTTTTTCTGACCCAAAAGGACGGGATGTCATGAACCAGCCCCAGGAACGGCGCATCGCCCTCGTCACCGGCGCAAGCCGCGGCATCGGCCGCGCCATTGCCCTCGCTCTTGCCGCTGCCGGCTTCGATCTCGCGCTGAACGATATCGCTCGCCAGCGCGCCGCGCTCGATCAGGTCTGCGCGGAGGCGACAGCGCGTGGCGGCAAGGCGCTCGCCATGCTCGCCGATGTCTCGCATCGCGATGAGGTGGAAACGATGGTCGCCGACATTTTGGCGGCGTTCGGCCGGGTCGATGCGCTGATCAATAACGCTGGCATTTTGATCCCGAGCCCCGTGGTCTCTTTAGCGGAATCCGATTGGGACGCGGTGATGGATGTCAACGCCAAGGGCACGTTTCTCGTCACGCAAGCCGTCTTGCCCAGTATGCGGGCGCGCAAATATGGCCGCATCGTCAACATCGCCTCGATCGGTGGCAAGCATGGCGCGCCGGCGCAGGCGCATTATTCCGCATCGAAAGCGGCGGTGATGGGGTTTACCCGCGTGCTCGCGCAAGAAGTCGGTGCTGACGGCATCACCGCGAACTGTCTCTGCCCCGGCATCATCGCAACCGACATGGGCCGCACCAATCTCGACGACCCGGAGACGCGCGCGCAGTGGATCCGCATCACCGCGCTCCGCCGCCTCGGCCAACCCGAGGACGTCGCCGGGCCGGCGGTTTTCCTCGCCTCTGACGCCGCCGCGTTCATCACCGGGCAGACCCTCAATGTCTGCGGCGGGATCGTTCTCAGCTAACCGCAAGGCCTGCGCTGAGGCGGGGCCCCGCGTGCTGGGGACACGGTCTTGGTGAGCGTGCGGTTGACAGGGATGTGATATGACGCTGCCGCGCGAAACCCGCCAAACTCGGGTGCGTTCACAGAGTCTCAAGCCGCAGGGGTTGCCGATGCGTTTTCCAATCTGGCCGCTATTGCTTGGCGCCGTCTTGCTCTCCGGTTGTGTCAATTACGAAAAGGAGCGCGAGGCTTATCTCTCGAGCATGGTCGGGCTTTCCGAGGCGGAATTGATCCAGCGCATGGGGGTGCCGCAAAGCACCTATGAGGCCAATGGCCATAAATTCCTCGCCTATGTGCATCAGAGTGAGAGCTACATGTCCGAAGACGATTTTGGTGGCGGCTTCGGCATGATGGGCGGGCCGTTCGGGTTCGGCGAGCCCGATTTCGGCGGCGGCGAGGTCGATGTCAGCACCTGCCAGACAGTGTTCGACGTGGTGAAGGGCTATGTCCAGTCCTTCTCCCGCCATGGTGATGGGTGTTGACCCTGACTCGCAGTTTGGGCGATTTTCAAAAGGTTGGAATTACGGTATAGAAAATAAATCACACGACCGACCAGATGGAGATCTTTGGAAAATTTAATTACGACTGCGGTGTGGTCAGGAGGGGCAACCCGATGGTTGCTTCCCCCTCTTTTTGCTCTAATCTGTTATGAGGGATTTAGTTGGTTAGAATCAATAATATCTGATGAATCCCGCGACAGATGTACAAAGTTTCTCCTCAAAAAAAATTATAATTGCCAAATAAAAATTATACCATATCTTGCAAAACAAGTCATAGATAGTTTTTTTGGTGATAAACATCTAACAAAAAAATGTATTATTCGCTCAATATTATTTTCAAGCAGCAGTTTGTTTGTAGCTTTTATAGTGAGTTTTCTTTATAATCCTCAAAAAATTTTTAATTTTTTTGATAAAATTTTATCGTTAGACGCAAAAGGATTTTTATATCTGCTATTGGCGCGCGTCTTTTTTTGCCTTGTCCCGGATTACCTTATGCTTGGAAAAACAAGAGGAATCATATGGGCTCTCCAGCGCATTAACTTAAATTCCGTAAATATAATTGCCATCGCAATTATAGATTTTTTGGCAAATAATTTTATTTTTATGGCTATATTTACTATATCTCAAATAATTTCTTTAGAATTTTATCAATGGCATATTGGAAAAGTTCCTAACTTATCTGGCCTATTATTAAATTTATCTACCAGCAATGTTTTTATTTTCCCTACTTTTTTTATTGTTGAGTCTGTTGTATTAATTCCGTCTGGTTTATTATATTTTTTATTTCCATTAGCTAATTTTTTCTGGGCTGCTATGATTCCGTCTGTCTGGCTTTGGTTATATGTCCTTTTTTCGATAGTTTCACACTTCCTGCTTTCTCTTAACCCGCTATTTGATGTTTTAAATCATATACTTGATATCAAAAACCAACCTCTTCGTTCAATTGGCGCATTTGTAAGTATTTTTGTTGCTATATTTACGTTTTTTGCTGTTTTTTGTTGTCTATATTCAAATAATTTCGTATCAAAGCGTCATGATCGCCTTTTGGGACTGTTGATTGGTTTTAAGCGCCCGCGATCGCGGCGTTGAGCGCTCGCACGCCCGCCGCCGGGCCCGCTGGATGGCCCCAGACGGCGCTGATCACCGCGAGGAAATCGGCGCCGGCCGCGACCAGGGGGGCGCAGTTTCCGGCGTTGATGCCGCCGATCGCGACCGCCGGGAGTTCCATCAACTCCGCCCACCAGGCGAGGATCTCGGGCGCGGCGCGCGCCGGTGCTTCCTTGGTTATGGTCGGGAAAAAGGCGCCGAACGCGACGTAATCCGCCCCCGCCTCGCCGGCTGCCATCGCCCGGTCGCGGCTCGCATAGCAGCTTGCCCCCAGCGTCAAATCGGGGCCGAGCAGGCGCCGCGCCGCCGCGACATCCATGTCGTCGGCACCGACATGGGCGCCGTCACAACCGCTCTCGCGCACCAGATCGGGGCGATCATTGAGTAGAAAGGCAACGCCACGGCTCTGCGCCACCGGCCGAAGCACGTCGATCGCGCGCCAGAGCGCGTCATCGGTGATCGGCTTGAGCCGCAACTGCACGGCGGCGACATCGCCGGCGTCGAGGGCGGCGGCGAGTTCGTCGGCGAAGCGCACGGGCTCGAGCGCCGGCGGCGTGATCAGATAGAGCCGACAGCGCGCGTCCGCCTCGCGCATCGGCGGTCAGCCGCGCCCCTGATAGATGTCGATGATCTTGCCCAAGAGCGCCAGCGCCTCTGCCTTCGGACGCTGGAAACTATTGCGCCCGATGATGCTGCCATGCGCGCCGCCGTCGCGCAGACCGCGCACGGTTTCCAAAAGCGCCTCGCTCCCGGTGCTCTCGCCGCCCGAGAAAACGACGAGCCGACGACCATTGAACGCCGCCTGCATGACGTGGGCGACGCGTTCGGCAAGCGTCGCGCGCGGGATCCGTTCCTTCTCATAGACCTTGCGCGCCGCCTCCTGGCTCAGATGCTCGGTCGGCGGCTTGACCTTGATGATGTGCGCCCCCATCAGCGCCGCCATATGCGCGGCATAGGCGCAGATATCGAGCGCCGTCTCGCCGGCCTTATCCAACGCCGGGCCGCGCGGATAGCTCCACACCACGACCGCGAGTCCGGCTGATTTCGCCTCCTCGGCGAGTTCGCGCAACTCCTCCATCTGCTCAAACGCGTAGTCACTGGCGGGATAGATGGTAAATCCGATCGCCGCGCAGCCGAGACGGAGCGCATCGGCGACCGAGCCGGTCACCGCCTGATCCTTGCTGGTCGCCAAGCTGTTCGAGGAATTGAGCTTGAGGATGGTCGGGATCGCGCCGGCGAAGCTCGCGGCGCCGGCCTCGATCATCCCGAGCGGCGCGGCATAGGCGTTGAGCCCGGCCTCGATCGCGAGCTGGAAATGGTACTGCGGGTCATAGGCCGGCGGATTGGCGGCGAAACTCCGCGCCGGGCCATGCTCGAACCCCTGATCGACGGGGAGAATGACCATCTTGCCGCTGCCGCCGAGCTTTCCCTCCATCAGAATGCGGGCGAGATTGGCCTTGGTGCCAGGGTTGTCGCTCTCGTACCAATCGAGAATTTTCTTGACGCGCTGGGTGATCCGCATGCCGCTCCTGCTCCTCTCGGTTTTCGTCTGATCTCGTCTGGTCTTCTCTGAACTCGTCCATCCGGCGCCCGGGGCGCGGGGTGTGGTGGTGATTAGCGCGTCGGGCGGGGGTCTGTCATCAGCCAGGCGGCGATCAGGGCGCGCGCCCGTGGCGAGAAGGGATCGGGCGGCAGCCTGAGGGCAGGGGGGCGGGCGGCGAGGAGTTCCGCCCCGCATTCCGCCGCCGCCCGCGCGATCACCGCGCGGGCCGGTGTCTCGGGTGCCAGCACGAGGCGCTTTGCGCCGGCGCGAAGGGCGGCGAGCGCCGCGCCGGGGCTTGCCGCGCAGTCGATCACGTCGATCATGGCGGTCGTCGGGAAGGCATTGGCCGCGGCGGCGATCAGGGCCAGCCACCACGGCGCGCCCATGCTGAGCGCCGCGCCGGGCAGCGACAGCAAGGTGACAGCGAGGCCCGGCGCCAGCGCCGCTTCGGCCGCATCAAGGCTGGTGACGACGATGGCCGGCGGCAGAACGCGGGAATCGCCGGGGCGGGCACGAATCATTGCTTGACGATCAAGCCGTTCAGGGGTTGAAACTCAAGTGACCTTGCAACCCGGAGAAGGCGATGGCCGAGTCTGATCCGAACGCCGAAGCCGCGCTGGCGCGCCTTGAGGCCGCGCTCACGCGCGTCGCGGCGCTCGCCGCGCAAAACAATACCGCGGCGCTCGCCGCGCAAAACACTTCCGCGGCGCCGCAGACGCCAGCGACTGGGCATCCCGCGTCCGCCGCTCTCGCCGCCGGGCTCGACCAACTGATCGCGCGGCTGCGTTCGGTTCTCGCTGAAACCGGCGGTTGAGAAGACACAGGAGAGCGATATGGCCCAGGTCACGCTGCGCATCAACGGCTATGTTTACACCGTCGGCTGCGAGGACGGCCAGGAGGGGCATCTGCAGGCGATGGCGGAGGAGGTCGAGCAGCGGATCAGCCAAATCAAGGCGCTCGGCGGCCAGAGCGGCGAGGCGCGGCTTTTGCTTCTCGTCGCCCTCGTGATGGCCGATGAACTGCATGATCTCAAGGCCGAGCTTGCCCAGGCGGTCGCGCCTGACGCAGGCGCCCCGGCCGCCGCCAGCCGAGGGTTGAGCAAGCGCCTCGAGCACTTAGCGGCGCGCGCCGAGGAGATTGCCGATTCGCTCAACCATCCCTAAAGTGATGGGTGCGGAGCTGCCCGGTGCGTCAGGCAACTCATCCCCGGGGCCAGTAAGCATTCCTCCCGGGAGCTGGCTCTGTCGGGATCGTGGTCTCGATATCCGGTGCCCACCTGCACACGCAGGCCTTGGGAGGATGATACGCCAACGGCCATGGCGGCTTCGCGCTTCCCCCCTTTGGTTTGCCGTGCGCGCGAGATGAGCGGCGAGGCGGCGGATCGCGCGCTGCTCGCGGCCAAGCGCGAAGCCCGCGCGCGCGCGCTTGCCCGGCGCGCCGGCGCCGATCGCACGTGCGGCACGGCGCTTGCCGAGATCGTCCTCCGCGAAATTCCCGTGCCCGCGGACGCGGTGGTTGCCGGATTCTGGCCGATCGGCGACGAGATCGATATCCGCCCGCTTCTGTTTGCGCTCGCGGCGCGTGGCCACCCGATCGTATTGCCGGAGACGCCGCGCCGTGGCTTGCCGCTGATTTTCCGCCGCTGGCAGCCGGGCGCGGCGCTGCTTCCCGGGCGGTTTGGCACCTCTCACCCCGATGGCCCGGCGCTCGCGCCGGACATTCTGTTCATCCCGCTGCTCGCATTCGATCGCGCCGGCAACCGCCTTGGCTACGGCGCCGGGTATTATGACCGCAGTCTCGCCACACTTCCCGGCGCGCGGCGGATCGGCTGCGCCTATGCTGCGCAAGAGATGGCGCACGTGCCCGCCGGCCCGTTCGATGCGGTTCTCGACGCGGTTGCGACCGAGCGCGAGGTGATTTTTTGTAGGAAAACGGAATAGGCGATGCGCATTCTTTTTCTCGGCGATCTGGTCGGCCGCAGCGGGCGGGAAGCGGCGATCGCGGCGCTGCCAGCGCTACGCCGGACGCTTGCCCTCGATCTCGTCCTCGTCAACGCCGAAAACGCCTCGCACGGTTTCGGCCTCGCACCGGACATGGCGGCGGCGTTGTTCGCCGCCGGCGCGGATGTGTTGACGCTCGGCAATCACTCCTGGGACCGCAAGGAAATCATCCCCTATATCGCGCAAACCCCGCGCCTGATCCGCCCGCTCAACTACCCGCCGGGAACGCCTGGCGCGGGGGTTGCCGAGGTCACGCTCGCCGATGGCAGGCGGGCGGTGGTGATGAACCTCATGGGGCGTCTCTTCATGGAATTGCTCGATTGCCCCTTCCGCGCCGCCGCTGAAGCGCTCGGCCGGCAGGCGCTGGGGGCAGGGGCGCAGGCGATCGTGATCGATTTTCACGCCGAGGCGACGAGCGAGAAAATGGCGTTTGCGCATAGTTTCGACGGCAAGGTCTCGCTGGTCGTCGGCACCCATACGCATTGCCCGACGGCAGACGCTCAGATCCTTCCCGGCGGCACCGGCTATCAGAGCGATCTCGGCATGTGCGGCGATTACGACAGCGTCATCGGCATGAAAAAAGAAGCGGCGGTGGCGCGGTTCTGGCGCAAGGTGCCGGGCGAGAAGCTGCAACCGGCGGAAGGCGAGGCGACGCTCTGCGGCCTCTTCGTCGAGACCGATGACAAGACGGGTCTCACCCGCAAGATCGCGCCGTTCCGCCAAGGTGGGCGGCTTCAGCCGGTGATGCCGGAAGGATAGTCCGAGGCTTGGCGCAACGGCGAAATGCCGCGGACAAACGCAGCCCCGCCCGCCGTGTTACGTCGCGGCGAACAAAGCCTCGCCGATGAATTCGCCTTCGGCTACGCCGCGCGGGCAGGCAAAGAGCGCGCTCGCGGTGTGGGTGGTGAACTGGTTGAGCGCATCGAGCTTCGCCATGGTCTCGAAAATCCGGATGAAGCCTGCCCGCGGGTCGCACTGATAGGCGAGAAAGAACAGGCCGGCATCATATTCCAGACCCTGGCGCCAGGGCGGCCAGCGTTCGGCGGTGATATTGGCCCCATCGTCATAGGCGTAACCACGGCGGAGGATGCGCGCGCCACCGGTGCTCGCCGCCGCGCCGAGACGGACATGGGCGTTCTCGGCGATCACCGGATTGCCGTCGGCATCGTTTGCCGCGAGCGGCAGCGGAGCGAATTCGTCTTTGGCCCCGAGCGGCGCGCCGGAATATTTGTGCCGGCCGATGGTCTGCTCTTGGAAATCGACCTCGGTGCGGTCCCAATGCTCGAGCGCGATGCGGATGCGCCGGACGACGAGATAGCTGCCGCCTTGCAGCCAGGGCGGGGCCTCGGCGCCGGCCCAGACCACCGAAGCGGCGTCATCGCCGACGGGGTTGTTGGTGCCGTCCTTGAACCCCATCAGGTTGCGCGGCGTTTCCCCGGCCGGGGTGCGCGGCAGGAATCCGGCCTGCACCCAGCGGAGTTGCGCCGTCCCATAAGCGAGCCGGGCGAGCTGGCGGACAGCATGGAACGCCACTTGCGGATCATCGGCGCAGGCTTGGACCGAAAGATCGCCACCCGAACGCTCAGGCACGAGCTGATCGCCGTTGAAGCGCGGCAACGCAAGGAGTGGCGCCGGCCGGTGCGCAGCAAGCCCGAAGCGGTCAACGCCGTCATGCGCGAACAAATCTGGCCCGAAGCCGAAGGTGAGCGTAAGGCGCGCCGGGCCGAGCCCCAACGCTTCGCCCGAATCGGCGCCGGGCTGGCCCATATCCGTGCCCAAGGGCGCCGCCGTTTCCCCCGCGGTGAGGCGCTCGGCGGCATCCGTCCAGCGACGCAGGAGAGCAATCAGCTCGGTGCGATCTCGCGTCGTCACATCGAACGCCGCGAAATAGGTATGGGTCTGTTGCGGCGTCAGAATCCCGGCCTGATGGGCGCCGCGAAACGGCAGCCGATCGGGCCCCGGTGCGGCGGCGGGCGCCGCCTCAGCACCTGCCCGCCGGCCGAGGATGGCGCCCGCTAATCCTGCGGTCGCGACGAGCAGCGTGCGGCGGGAGGCGAAAGGGCAGGCACGCGAACTCTCGGTCATCGCGCCAGCACCAGCGTGTTCATGTCGTCCTCGACGTAATAGAGCCCGTCGCCCTCTGGGGTCAGGGCGAGGCCGAAGAGATCGCCGTTGCCGGGCGGGGTCTGTGCCTTGTCGGCGTCGATCCATTGCGCGCCGAGCTGCCGCCCGCTCTCGGGGTCGATTTCCACCACCTGGCCATTGAGCCCGTTGGTGACGAGAAGATGGCCGCCCGGCGTCATCGCCAGCGCCAGCGGACGCTTGAGCAGGCCATCCTTGGTCACCTCGCGCCCGGTGCCGGCGCTGCTCGTGCGGGTTGCGGCGTCGGCGATGGCGGTGATGCGGTTGCCGATCGCATCCGAGACATAGAGTGTGCCGTCGGCGCCGAGGGCAAGACCAGTCGGGCCAATGACGAAGACGCCCTTGTCGGCCTGCTCGCCGAAACCCTCGCCGATCACCGTCTCCCGCGTCACCGCCGGCGCCTTCCCCGGGGTGAGGGCGAGATCGAGGCGGAGGACGCTCGCCTTGTGGACCACCGGCGCGTCATCGCTCGGGGCACCGACATCGAAACCGGTATTGCTCAGAAACAATGTTGCGCTGTCGCCGCGATCGATCACCGCCATGTTGCCCCAGGGGCCATTGATATGCGCGCCGGTGATGACGGTCTCGACCGCGCCTTCGGGGCTGAGCGCAATTAGGCAGCCCTGGCCTTTGGTCGCGGTGGTGCCGTCATGGCTCGGGAGACTGCCGACGATGACATGGCCGGAACGCAGCATGGCCATCGCCGCGGTCAACCCGACCCCGCCCGGGCAGCCCGCGAGGTCTCGCGGCAGGGACGCGAACAGGGCGACGCTTTTATCGCCGGGGCGATAGCGGACGATGGTGGTGCCGAGGCCTTGGAGATTGTTCTTGTCGTTGAAATTATCGACGAGAATGTCGTTTTTTTGGATTTTGCCGACCGAGACCGGCGCGACGGCAATGGCATAGGGGTTCTGGTCGCCGTTCTCGGGGACGGTGGAGGCGAGGGTGACATGGTGATGGAGCCGGGCGAGGAAACTGTCTGGCGCCGCCGCCAATAGTCGCGTGGCGACGAGAAGAGTGACCGCGGCGGCGAGCGCCGAGAGGCGCAAACGGGGGTGGGTCGCGGTTTCGGGCATGGCGGATCTCCTGATCGCGAGCGTTTGGTTGATTTGGGCTTATTAATATTGCGAATAAGTCGCAATAACAAATGGCTCTGCTGCCGTCAACCGGGAGAGTATCGGCCTGGCCGGGCGCCGGTCGTCGCGCGACGGCTGCCCGGCATGACGCGTGAGAGTGCGTTAACAAACCGAAAAAATTTCGGGAAGTGACGCAATTTGCAGGCAAAAAAATTCTTGCTTTCGATGGTTCGCGCGGGTATTGAGTGACCAGGAAAAGTTAGGAGGACTAGCGCAATGACCGCTGTATCGGTGCCGGCAGGCAATGGCACGTTTCAGAATCTGAATTTTAACACCACCGACAACGCGTCGTTCCAGAATACGCTCCTCTCCAGCTTCGCAACGACCTTCGCGTCGACCAATCTCTACACCAGCCTCGACCCGTCTGCGCCCTCCTCCAACCCGACGCAGCCGAGCATTTTCGTCGTCAATCCGGTCCTGAACGGCAGCATCACCGGCGCCACGATCACGCTCGCGCCCGGTTTCAACGGCGTTTACAATTCTGCGACCGGCAACACGACCATCGCTGGCAATACCGGGGCGAATGAAAGCATCGTTTCCGGCTCCGGCAATATGACGTTCTATGCCGGCAAGGGCGAATCGGGCTCGCTCGCAGCGGCGGGCGGCAATAATACATTCTTCGGACCCTCGGCCGCCGGCGGCAATTGGACCCTCCTCTTTGACGGAACGGGCAATAATACCGTCATCGCTGGTTCCGGTAACGATATGATATTGACCAGTAGCGGTCAGGCCAACACGCTCTATCTCGGCACCGGCGCCGATACGGTCGGTTCGTCCGGCGCCGACACCATCAATGCCGGCAACGGTCAGGATACCGTCTTCCTTAACGGGTCGAGCGGCAATAACGCCCTTGTCAATGGTGGCTCCGGCACCTTGACGGTGGTCGATAATAGCGGCGCCGGGACGGTGATGGGCGGCGCTGGACCCGAGACCATTTTTGCCAATGCCGGCGGTGGCACCTATATGGGAAGCGCTTCCGAGTCTGGCGCGATGGTTTTCGTCAACAACGTCACCGTCAGCGGTGGCGCTGCCAGCACCTTCACCGCTGGGCTCGGCAATTCGACCGTCTTCGCCATGAACGGCAACGGTCTTTATAATTCCGGCGCCGGCGCCTTTACCATGCTCTCTGAAAACGGCAATGACACGGTCAATGTCGGCTCGGGCATGAACACCGTCCTTGCCTATGCTGGCACCGGCGGTGACATTTCCCTGACCGGCGGCGGGATCGGTAACATTCTCGCTGCCACTTCGGGCAACACCACGCTGAACGCCAGCGGCAGCAGCGGCGCCAATATTCTGTTCAACGTTGCCGGCGCCGGCAACGCGGCGACGCTGATGGGCGGCTCCTACTACAATTACTTCATCAACGTTGCCGGTGACGCGACGATGGATGGTGGTTCGGGCACCAATTTCTTCCAATTCGTTGGCGGCGGGGGCGCCAGCAACGATTTGATCAGCGGCTGGAACAACAACGACCAGATCGATCTCTACAATTACGGCACTTCCCAGCCGACGCAAACCACGGTCAGCGGCGCCGGTGGCACCACAAATACCCAGATCACCTTGTCGGATGGCACCAAGATTACCGTTGCCGGTGTCAGCAGCATCTCGACCAGCCATATCCATATTGGCTGACGTCATTTCTCCACTCTCTTCCAAACCCGCCGCGCCAACACGCGGCGGGTTTTCTATTTGTGGGGCAGGCGAACGAAAATGTGGGCCGCTTGTCATGCGCCCGGCGCAAAAGAGGCGGCGATCATGGAGATAGCGGGGAGCCGAGAAAAACACCTCGACGGTCTGCGCGGGCTCGCGGCCATGCAAGTCGTTTTTCAGCATTACACCCTGGCGTTCCTGCCCGCTTCGCTCGCGCGTTTCAGGATTCTGGCGGATGGCCGGTGTTCATTTTTCTTGTGATGTCAGGATTCGTGCTGACGCCGAGTTTCGAGCGGCAACCGCATGCACTCATCTCAGGTCTTGCTCGTCGCGCCGTTCGGCTCGGTCTTCCGGCCGCCGTTGCCAGCGCTTTCGCGGTGTTGCTCACGGCGGCGTGGCCGGGGCAGGCGCCGGCCGCGGCGGCGTTGTCGGGATCGTCGTGGCTCGCCGGACTGCAGCCGGTAACCCCAGCGCAGGCACTTGCCGATATGTCGGGCCTCTCCTTGATCACTGGGTCCGCGGAAACCACGCTGTTCGAGCCCGTGGCCCGATTTCTGCCGCATTGGTCGGCGTCGGTCGATCCGCCATCCTGGAGTCTCCATCTCGAACTCTGGGGCTCGGCCCTGGTTCTCATGCTGGTTTGGCTGCGCGCGCGGCATGCTTGGCTTCATAGCGTCGCGCTGATGCTTTGCGCGTGGTTCATCGGCGTGAATGCGCTCAATCTCTTTGCTCTTGGCAGCGTGCTGTCCTTGATGGCCCGCAGCCCCTGGTTCCCGACTCTGATCGCGTGCCACGGGCGGCGTGCGCTGGGCGTTGCGCTGTTCGCGGTCGGGATTTGGGTCGAGTATGGCGGATGGCTGCCCGCGCTGCGCTGGCTACAAGAGACCGATGCCGCCCGCGCCCTTGTTCACCCTTTTGCCTGGTTTTCACTCAGCCAGGAATGCGCCGCGGCCTTGATCTTTGTTGCGGTTCTGCTCCTGCCAGAGCTGCATGGCTTGCTCCGTAGTCGGCTCGTGCAATGGCTCGGAAAATTGTCCTTCGCGATTTACCTGCTGCATTTTCCCATCATGCGGGAGCTTGGTTGCGCTGCTTTCACGATGGCCGTGGGATGGATTGGACAGGGGGCCGCGGCCTGCCTTGCGCTCGTGGTCGGCCTCGCGGGGACCTTCGTCGTCGCGGTTCCATTCGAACGCGTGGTGGACCGGAGCGCGATCGCGCTTTCGCGGCGCTGCGGCAAGCGCCTCGTTCCCGCCGCCGCTTAGCGAGAGCGCCTCGCCGTCCAGCCCGGGCGCGCTATGAACTTGGAAACCATCGTCCCATAGCATTATGCTCTTGCTTTCGACCTGCTGATCCTGGCAGCCTAACAACAAGCAGATCGACCAGCTCAGGCGCGGCGGCTTTGCTATCGCGCAATGGGACATGATCACAGCACGCGGGGAACGTTATGCGCTTTACCTGGTTCAATCTGATGCCTTGGCCAGACCTCCCGGATGATTTCCGTGAAAAATACCGCTCGGTATGGGTCGATATCGATAGCCGCTTGTTCGAACCGAGGCGCGGCCACGAGGTCTACAACACCTATCTCGATCAGCTCGAATATGCGGCGAGCCTGGGCTTTGATGGCATCGGCTGCAACGAGCACCACCAGAACGGCTATGGGCTGATGCCGTCGCCAAATCTGATCGCCGCGGCGCTGGCGCGGCGCACCCGCGATGCCGCGATCGTCGTGCTCGGCAATTCCATCGCGCTTTATAATCCGCCCGTGCGGGTTGCCGAGGAATTCGCGATGCTCGACGTGATTTCCGGCGGGCGCCTCGTCGCCGGCTTTCCCGTCGGCACCTCGATGGACACCAATTACTGCTATGGCCAGATCCCGGCGCTCACGC
>NZ_JBMFWJ010000029.1:29842-35696 GCF_049965395.1 Acidibrevibacterium sp. | reverse complement strand
GCGGCACAGCTTCATAGAGGGGGGCGATCTGGGCGATGCGCATGGTTTTTTCTCTCTTTGAGCCAGATATCCGATCACTTCATAGCCGACGTCGTCGCGGCCGATGTCCTCGCGCCGCCACGCTGTTCGCGCTTCTGGGCGGTGCGGGTGGTAGTTAGAGAGACGAAACGGGCAAATCTAGGGCGGATTTTGCCTTAACTCCGCCGCAATGCCGCGCAACATTTGCGCTCATTCCCGCCCCACGAAAGACGCCGACCGCCATGTTGTTCACACGCCCCCATCCCCCCGCGACCACCGGCAACGATACCCCCCCGCTGCCCGACATCGCAGCGCTCGAGCGCCTCGCGCGCCGGCCGATCGCGTTCATCTTCGCTTACGTGCTGCGCCATAAATTCCAGCACGCGGTGGTGATCGGCGCGGTGATGCTCGCCGTCGGGTTCTCGGTCAGCTCGCAATACGCGCTGAAACATCTCGTCGACACGCTGATGGCGCACCGGATCGCCGCCGTTTGGTGGGCGTTCGGCCTGCTTGCCGGGGTGATCGCCGCCGATAATCTCACCTGGCGTCTCGCCGGCTGGGTCGCGTCCTACGTCTTCGTTGCCGTCACCGGCGATGTCCGGCGCGATCTTTTCGCCCATCTCACCGGCCACGCGCCGTCTTTCTTCGCCGAACGCCAGCCGGGCACGCTCGCCGGGCGCATCACCGCCACCGCCAACGCCATTTTCACCGTAGAAAACCTGTTCTCCTGGAACGTGATGCCGCCTTGCCTTGCGGTGGTTCTCGCGATCTGTTTCCTCGCCTCCGTCGATCCGGTGATGGCGCTGGTGCTGGCGACGATTTCGGGTTCGCTCGCCGCCCTGTTGATCCGGCTCGCGAGCCGCGGGACCGCGCTCCATCATCGCTACGCCGCCGAGGCCGCCGCCGTCGATGGTGAACTCGTCGACGTCATCAACAACATCTCCCTGGTGCGCGCCTTCGGCGCCTTCGGGCGCGAGCAGGCGCGGTTCCGCCGCCGCATCGGCGCCGAAATGAAGGCGCGTGGCGAAAGCCTTCGCTATCTCGAGCGCCTCCGCCTCCTCCATGCCGCGACCACGGCGCTGCTCACCGCGGGCATCCTCGCCTGGGGTATCCTGCTCTGGCAGCGCGGCGCCGCCAGCGCCGGTGACATGGTGTTGGTCAGCACGCTCGGTTTCATCATCCTGCACGGCACCCGTGATCTCGCCGTCGCCCTCGTCGATATGGTGCAGCACATCGCGCGGCTCTCGGAAGCGCTCTCGACGCTTTTGCTCCCGCATGAGCTGCGCGACGCCGCGGACGCGCAGAAACTCGCGGTGCCGCGCGGCCTGGTCGAATTCCGCGACGTCTCCTTCGCCTATCCTGGTGGGCAGACGGTGCTCAAGAATTTCAATCTCCGCATCGAACCGGGCTCACGTCTCGGCCTCGTCGGCCGCTCCGGCTCGGGCAAGACCACGGTGCTCACCCTCCTGCAGCGTTTTCGCGATATCGATGGCGGGGACATCCTGATCGACGGCCAAAGCATCGCCGACCTTGCCCAGGAAAGCCTGCATCGCGCGATCGCGGTGGTGCCGCAGGACGTGCTGATGTTCCACCGCTCGGTGCGCGAGAATATCCGCTATGGCCGACCCGACGCCACCGACCAAGAGGTCCGCGCCGCCGCCGAGGCCGCCGGCTGCGACGATTTCATCATGCAGCTCACAGACGGATACGACACCGTTGTCGGCGATCGCGGCACCAAGCTCTCGGGCGGTCAGCGCCAGAGGATCGCCATCGCCCGCGCCTTCCTGTGCAATGCGCCGGTGCTGCTGCTCGACGAGGCGACCAGCGCGCTCGACAGCGAGGCCGAGCAGGCGGTGCAGGACGCGCTCATGCGGCTGATGATCGGGCGCACGGTGATCGCCGTCGCCCACCGGCTCTCCACCCTCAAGGATTTCGATCGTATCGTCGTCATGCAGTCTGGCCAGATCGTCCAGGACGGCAGCCCGATCGAACTCGAACAATCGCCCGGTCTCTATCGCGAGCTGCTCCGTCGCCAAGCGCTGCAGCTCGTCGACGTGGCCGCTTAGGGCCGCGAACGCGGCTAGAGCGTGCCCGGATCATATCGATCCAGACACGCTCTATTAAGGTATTGTTGTAGAGTGTGATTCACGTCTCCCGCGATTCCGCCTTCGACGATCACGCTCTAGCCGCCAGAGTGCGTTTGGCAGGCGGCGCGGGCGAATTCGTCGATATAATCGATCAGCGCGTCAGACGCCTCTGCCGCCGCCGCCGGCGCGCCATCGGCGACGGCGCGGGCGACCGCGGCATGAAGGCGGGCGGCGCGCGCAAGATCGGCGACCTCGCGATAATGCATGTACCAGAAGCGCCGTGACAGCCCGTTCATCAACGCCATCGCGCCGGCGGCGAACTCGTTTCGCGCGCTTTCCAAAAGCAGGAGATTGAAGGCGCGATCGAGACGCATGAACGCGGTATCGTCATTGCCAGCGGCGGCTTCTTCCATGCCGGCGGCGATGTCGGCGAAACGCGCGCGCTGCGCCGGGCTCGCCTCGGTTGCGGCGGTGCGGGCGAGCAGGCGCTCGATCTCGCGGCGAACGGCGAGCAGCCGCAATTGTCGGGCGATGTCGATCTCGGTGACGACGATGCCACGGCGCGGCAGCACCCGCACCAGCCCCTCGCGCGCCAGCCGCTGCAACGCCTCGCGCACCGGCGTGCGGCCCAGCCCGCAGCGCTGGCTGAGAACCGCCTCGGAGACCGCAGCGCCGGGGGCGAGACGCAGCATCGCGATGTCTTCCTCGAGGATGCGATAGGCACGCTCGGTCAGCGAACACGCCGCCCCGGCGGGCGGGGCGGCAGGCGGGGAGCCATCATGCGTCATGCCGCGCGCCCCTTCAGAAACCAAACATGTGATCGAGCGAGAAGCCGCCGGCCGCGTCCATCAGGCCATGATAGCCGAACAGGCGGCAGGTGGTGTCGCGGATCAGAACATAGCCGCGCGACCCGGCGCGGGCGAGGCGATCGGGGCCAAACACGTCATGCGGGTAAATCAGCGCCGAGCCCGAACACGCGATGGCGAGCGGCGCCTCCGCGACCACCGCGCCCGCTTCGTCATGGAGCAGGAGGCTCGTCGTCGAGCGCGGGTGCCATGGCGCTGAGGCCGGGTAGATGAGACAGGTGAAGCTCTGCCGCCCGCCCTCGCCCAAGCGAAGAAAAAGCCGCGTCGAAAGCCCCGGCGGCTTGCCGCTATAGGATTGCGGCTCGTCGCGATAGGTCATCAGCGTATTGAAGATGTGGCTGCCGAAGCTCGACTCCGCCTCGTGGCCACTTTCGCGATCGGCATAGCGGAACAAAGCGTGCAGCCAGCCATTGCCCTCGCCGCCATCGCGGAAATCATAGACCAGCTCGCCATGGCCGCCTTCGGGCAGGGCGTCGGGGGCGAGAACGCTGTCGAGATCGAGGGCGAGCGCGTGATCGCGCGGCAGGCGGCCGAGAAAATGACTCCCCGCCGGACGTCCCTCAGGGTCGAAAAGATCGAGGCGGAGTGGCAGCGAGGTCTCGGTGGTTGCCATCGGCGTCGGCTGCACAATGGTTGCGAAACGCCGCCGCGGCAGGATCGGAAATGGCAGCAGGAAGCCGCGCCCGAGCGGCGCAGGGAGGGCGCGGAGGGTGGGATCGGGGGCGAGATCGGCGCGCTCGACATTGACATGGGCGATGCGGGTGCGCCCGCCGCGCACCACCTCATAGCGCGGCCGGACGACATGGCGCCCGGCGCGGAGTTCGATCTGCGCCGGCCAGCGAATGCCGGGCAGCAACGTCGCGACATCGAGCGCCGCGGTCGCGAAGGGCGCGATCGGGCGGGGGAACGCGACCGGCTGCTCCGCCCCCATGCGGTCGAGCGCGATCGCGCCGGCGGGGATGGCGACGGCGTGGCTATTCTGCACCCAGAGGATCACCCGCTCATCCTCGCGCGGCGCGGGGAGACCGGCATAGCGCTCAGACGGCCAAGCATTGGCGTCATGCGTGCAAGAGAGACTGGGACCGGCATCGGTCGGGAAGGTATCGAGGGCGTATTTCACCACGTCATGGCCGGCGGCGCCGATGACATGCAGGAAAAGCTGGCCGGTGAATGGCGGCAGCCCGAAGCGGGCGCGAACAGCACGGCTGTCGAACGCGAAGCCGCCTGGGCCGGCGGGCAAAGCCTCTTCCCAGGTGGCCAGCACCTCGCCGTCGGCGGCGAACAGGCGAAGCCAGAGGCGGACCGCGCCGGCGCCGTAGCCGGCCCAGTAATTGGCCGAGACGAGGCGCGTCGAGAGCCCGTCCTGATCGCGGAAAAAAGCGAAGTTAGTCGCGAAATTGCGCCGCTCGCCATAGCGTTCGGGCACCGTCAGCATCTCCCGCGGCAGGCGGATCGCATCGAGCGAGAGACATTCCATGCCGGCAGGCATAAAGGGCGCGAGACGGGCGATGAGGCGCTCGGCGTCGAAGGCGGTGATCAGGAGTGCGCGGGCGGCACTGCGCGGCAGGTCGGTGAGCGGGCGCGCCGCGCATCCGGCGATCTCGCGGCCGATCGCCCGCACGTCCTCGACATAAACCTCAGCGATCGGCGGCAAGGCCGGGGCGAGCGCGAGCAGCGCCGGGGCAATGCCATCCGGGTCAAGCAGGGCGATCGGCGCGAGCGGGCGGAGCCGCGCCGCGAGCGCGCTGAGGGCTTCCGCCGCGAGCGGATGCGAGAGCGCCTTATAGAGCACATTGCCGCCCTGGCGCTGGTCAAAGGTCTCGATCGCGAGCATCACAGCCTCTCAGTTCACCGGCGCGGCGGCGCGGCGGGCACCACCAAACGGACAAACGTTTTTTGGTTCTTTTTTTCAAAAAAGAACCATTCTTCCCACCTTTCGCCCGGCACTGCTCAATAGCCGAGCCGCCGGCGGAGTTCATCGGCAGCCGCTTCTGTATCATTGATCGGGATCGTGGGCCAAACCTCCAACCGGCCGGTGAACTCGCGGGCCCGGCCGCTTGCGATCAGCGTCGCGCTGAAATCGCGGATGCGCCGCGAGTGGCCGGGCAGACGGGCGACCAGCAGCGGCGCTGCGGTCGCCGCCGCTTCCGAGATCATCGAGACGCTGTCCTCGGTCGCGATGATCACGTCGGCCAAGGCCAACAACCCGAAATAGGGATTTTCGCCGCTGCCGTCCCAGAGATAGGCGGCACCGGCATCCCGCGGGCCAGCGAGCGCAAGCGCGAGCGCCCGTTGCGCCGCGCTCGAGGTGCGGCGCGACGGGGTGACGGCGAGGCCGGCGCCGTCGGCGGCGAGGGCGGCAAGCCGGATGCCGAGCGCCTCGGCTTCGAGGGCGCCGAGGCGGAACCGCCCGTTCGAGCCGCCGACCAGCACCGCGACCAGCGGGCGCGGCAGATGGGCGAGGCGTGGCCGCCAGATCGCCGCCGCCTCGGCCAATCGCGCCGGTGTCACGCCATGGAGTGCCGTGCGGGTGACGATGACGTTGGGCCCGGTGAGATCGTCATGGATCGCGGCGAGAATGACGTCGAAGCGGCGCAGATCCATGCGCGGGTGCTGGATTTGCACGGCGCGCAGGCCGTGGCGGCGGCGGAGCGCCGCGCCGATCACCGCGCCGGCGCCGCCGCACCCGATCACGATGTCGGGGAGCGGCCCGGCGAGAGCGTCACCGATGGCGGCGAGCGGCGCCGGCCATAGCCGCGCGGTGAGGAAGCGCCAGGGCGCGCGCGGCGTGAGCGTGCGGCTTTCGGGCGCGAGCGATGCGGCCTCGGCCAAACCCCGCGCCTGCGCCATCAGCCCGGCATAGGATTCGCTGAGGATCCAGGA
>NZ_JBMFWJ010000029.1:0-29742 GCF_049965395.1 Acidibrevibacterium sp. | reverse complement strand
GGGCGGCGCGGCCGAGGGTGTGCAGGTCATGGCGGGCGGGTTTGCCCGGCGCCGTCGTTGCGGTCAACCGGCTTGTCGGGGGTCTTTCGTGGTGCTACCGGCGGCGATGACGATGTCAGGTTCTGATCCCGCCGCTTTGCCGCGTGTCGTGCTTTCCGCCGTCGTGCCGGTGCGGGACGAGGCGCCGAACATCCTGCCGCTCGCCGGCGAATTGCGGGCCGTGCTGGCGGCGTTTGCGGCGCGGCATGGCGGCGCCGAAATCGTCTATGTCGATGACGGGAGCGCCGATGAGACGCCAACCCGCCTTGCCGAAGCGGCGCGGCTTTCCGGCGTTCCGCTACGCTGGCGCCGCCATCGCGTCGCTTGCGGGCAGAGTGCGGCGATCGCGACCGGCATCGCCGCCGCCGCCGGAGAGTGGATCGCAACACTGGACGGCGACGGCCAGAACGACCCCGCCGATATTCCGCGTCTGTTCGATCGCGCGCTGGCCGAAGCGGGTAAGCGCGAGCCGGTGTTGATCGCGGGGTGGCGCAAGGCGCGGCGCGATGGCTGGCGAAAACGGGCGACCTCGCGCCTTGCCAATCGCCTCCGCGCGGCGATGCTCGGCGATGGAACGCCCGATACCGGCTGCGGGCTGAAGCTGTTTCGCCGCGCCGCCTTCCTCGATCTGCCGCGTTTCGATCATATGCACCGCTTTCTGCCGGCGTTGTTTCTGCGTGCCGGCGGGCGCGTGGTCAGCGTCGCGGTCAATCACCGGCCGCGCCACGCCGGGCGCTCGCATTATGGCACACTCGACCGGCTTTGCGTCGGCCTGGTCGATCTCGCCGGCGTCTATTGGCTGATGCGGCGCAGCACCCGCCCCGATGTCGTGACGCCGGATCAAGGGGCGCGGTCGTGACGCGGCGGCTCGGCTTGGTGCTGGCGCTGGTTCTCATCGCCGCGGCGCCCCCGCCGCCACCGCCCCCCTCCTCCCCCGCGCCTTCGGCGGCGCCCGCGAAAGGCAGCGTCACCGGTTTGCCGCTGCCGCGCTTTGCGGCGCTGCGCTCTGATGACGTCAATCTCCGCGCCGGGCCCGGCACGCGCTATCCGATCACCTGGGTCTATAAGCGGCGCGGCCTGCCGGTCGAGATCGAGCGCGAATTCGATGTCTGGCGGCTGGTGCGCGATGCCGACGGCACCGAGGGTTGGGTGCATGAGGCGACGTTGACCGGGCGGCGGACCCTGCTTGTGATCGGCGCCGAACAGACGTTGCGCGCCGCGCCGCGCGACGATGCCGCCATCGTCGCCCGCGCCGCAGCGGGCGTTGTCGGGCGGATCAGCCATTGCGTCGCCGATTCCCCCTGGTGCGAGGTCGAGATCAAGGGGTATCGTGGCTTTCTGCCACGCACGGCGTTCTGGGGAAGTTTTCCGGGGGAGGCGGTGAATTGAACGGATCGGAGCCCGGCGAAGACCCGAGGCGCGCGCATCACGATCTCGGGGGGGTGCCGAAATTTCTCTGCGAGGCGGTGGACACCGCGCCGCACGGGCTCACCGCCTTTGATCGTCGCGTCGATGCCCTGCGCCAGCTCCTCGGCGCTGGCGGGATCATGCGGGTCGATGAATTGCGGCGCGGGATCGAGGCGATTCCGGAGGCCGACTATCACCGCCTGTCCTATTACGAACGCTGGCTGCGTTCGATCGTTGCGACGCTCCTGCGCAAGGGGGTGATCACCGCGGACGAGCTGCGGGCGGCGCTGGCCGCGCGGAGAGACGGTGTGCGATGACATATCTCGCCCCCGGCACCCCGGTCATGGTGCGTAACGACTGGCCGGAGAGCCAGGGCGAGGCGCATATCCGAACGCCGCATTATGTGCGCGGCCGCGCCGGTGTCGTCGTCCGCCATCTCGGCGATTTTCCCAACCCCGAGGATCTCGCCTTCGCCCGCCCGGCGGCGGCGGTCCCGCTCTATCACGTGCGCTTCGAGCCAAGCACGCTCTGGCCGCCGCCGCGGAGCGCCGACGTCTTGCTGGTCGAGATTTTCGGCCATTGGCTGGAGGCGCGATGACCACCCCGCCCGATCTGCTAGCAACCTCGGCCGAGGCCCTGTTCGCCGCCCTCCTCGACGTGCTCGCCGCCAAGGGGATCGTGCGCGAGGCCGAGCTTGCCGCCCGCATTGCCGCAACCGACGCCGCATCACCTGCGCAAGGGGCGCGGATGGTGGCGCGCGCCTGGGTTGATCCCACCTATCGCGCGCTGATGCTCGCCGATGGCACGCGAGCGGCGGAAGCGCTCGACATCCCGATGCTCGGCGCGCCGCCGCTCGGGGTTCTGGAAAACCGCCCGGGCCGCCACCATCTCGTCGTCTGCACGCTGTGCAGTTGCTATCCGCGCGCGGTGCTCGGGTATCCGCCGTTCTGGTTTAAATCGGCCGCCTACCGTGCCCGCGCGGTGCGTGACCCACGCCGGCTGATCGCCGAATGGGGCACGGTGTTGGCGCCGGAGACGGAGATCGTGGTGGTCGACTCGACTGCCGATTACCGCTGGATGGTGCTGCCCCAACGCCCATCCGGCACCGAGGGCTGGGGGGAGGCGGCGCTGGCGTCGCTGGTCCGCGAGGGGGATATGATCGGGATCACGGTGCCAAAGACCGGCGGCCAAACTGGCGCAATGCGATAATCGCGGCGCGGCGATAGAAGAGGCTTTTCCCAGACGGGACAATTCCGATATCCTGCGCCGAGGAGGGGAGTGGCGGCGGCCCAGAGGCCGGGTTTTCGCGTCCGTCGGCTCCCGTATGGTTGGGCGACCCGTCGCGGGTCCGGGTAATAAGCAGCGATGAGCGATAACGACAAGCGTGACGGCACTGGCAATGGCGACGGCCCGGCAACCGGAGTGGTGGTGCGCGCGCGGCCCAAAACCCGCAAGCCGGCGATGTACAAGGTTTTGATGCTGAACGACGATTACACGCCGATGGAGTTCGTCGTGCATGTCCTCGAGCGGTTTTTCCAAAAAACCCGCGAGGAGGCGACCCGCATCATGCTGCATGTGCATCGCCGCGGCGTCGGCGTCTGCGGCGTTTATACCTACGAGGTGGCTGAGACCAAAGTGACGCAGGTGATGGATCTCGCGCGCCAGAACCAGCACCCGCTGCAATGCACGATCGAGAAGGAATGATGGCGCGCAGGGCGGCCGCGGCGCACGAAGATTTTTTGCCGCCGGTCATGGTCTGGCAATATTTTCGTGTGTAGTCTCGTGTTGTGCGCTGCCGTGGGGATCCCACATGATGGGGTGGCGCCGAACCGGGGATGGCCTCGGATAGCGAAGGAGCGTTGATCGGATATGCTCTCACGAAATCTGGAACAGACGCTTCATCGGGCGCTCTCTTTCGCCAGTGAACGGCGTCACGAATACGCGACCCTCGAGCATCTCCTGCTCAGCCTCACCGACGATAGCGACGCCGCGACCGTTCTGCGCGCCTGTGGTCTCGATCTCGACAAACTGCGCGTCGATCTGATCGAGTTCCTCGACAAGGATCTCTCCGGCCTGGTCACCGACCGGCGCGGCGACCCCAAGCCGACCGCGGGCTTTCAACGCGTGGTGCAGCGCGCCGCGATCCATGTCCAATCCTCCGGGCGCGACGAGGTGACTGGCGCCAATGTCCTCGTCGCGCTGTTTAGCGAGCGTGAGAGCCACGCCGTCTATTTCCTGCAATTGCAGGATATGACACGGCTCGATGCGGTCAATTTCATCAGCCACGGCATCGCCAAGGCCCCCGGCCGTTCGAACCCGCGCCCGGTGCAGGGCGCAGCCGGTGGCGAGCCGCATGCCCCGGGCGAGGGCGAGCGCGAGGAGAAACACGCCAAACGCGGCCAGGACGCGCTCTCCAACTATTGCGTCAATCTCAACAAGAAGGCGCTCGCCGGCAAGATCGACCCGCTCATCGGCCGCGACTTGGAGATCGAGCGCACGATCCAGATCCTCTGCCGGCGGACCAAGAACAACCCGCTCTATGTCGGCGATCCGGGGGTCGGCAAAACCGCCATCGCCGAGGGCCTGGCCAAGCGTATCGTCGAGGGCGACGTGCCGGAAGTGTTGACCAAGGCGACCATTTTCGCGCTCGACATGGGCGCGCTGCTCGCCGGCACCCGCTATCGTGGCGATTTCGAGGAGCGGCTGAAAGCGGTGGTCTCCGAACTCGAAAACCACCCCGACGCGATCCTGTTCATCGACGAAATCCACACCGTGATCGGCGCTGGCGCGACCAGCGGCGGCGCGATGGACGCTTCCAACCTGCTCAAGCCGGCGCTCGCCTCGGGCACGCTGCGTTGCATCGGCAGCACCACCTACAAGGAATTCCGCAATTATTTCGAAAAGGATCGCGCCCTGGTGCGGCGCTTCCAGAAAATCGACGTCAATGAGCCGAACGTCGAGGACGCGGTGAAAATCCTCCGCGGGCTCAAATCGAATTACGAGAAACACCACAAGGTGCGCTACACCGATGAGGCCATCCGCGCCGCGGTCGAATTGTCCTCGAAATATATCAACGACCGCAAGCTGCCCGACAAGGCGATCGACGTCATCGACGAGGTCGGCGCCTCGCGCATGCTGTTGCCCGAAAACAAGCGCCGCAAAACCGTGACGCTTCGCGATGTCGAGGAAATCGTCGCCAAGATCGCGCGCATCCCGCCGAAATCGGTCTCCAGCGACGATATGGAGACTTTGCGCAATCTCGACCGCAACCTCAAGGCGATGGTGTTCGGCCAGGATGCCGCCATCGAAGCCTTGGCGGCGGCGATCAAATTGTCCCGCGCTGGTCTGCGCGACGCCGAAAAGCCGATCGGCAATTATCTCTTCAGCGGCCCGACCGGCGTCGGCAAAACCGAGGTCGCCCGCCAACTCGCCGCGACTTTGGGGATCGAGCTGATCCGCTTCGACATGAGCGAATATATGGAGCGGCATTCGGTCTCGCGTCTGATCGGCGCCCCGCCCGGCTATGTCGGCTTCGATCAGGGCGGCCTGCTCACCGATGCGATCGACCAGCATCCGCACGCGGTTCTGCTGCTCGACGAGATCGAGAAGGCGCATCCCGATCTATTCAATATCCTGCTGCAGGTGATGGATCACGGCAAACTCACCGATCATAACGGCAAATCGGTCGATTTCCGCAACATCATCCTGATCATGACCACCAATGCCGGCGCCGCCGATCTTGCCCGCGCGGCGATCGGTTTCGGCCGTGAGGTTCGCATCGGCGAGGATGAGGAGGCGATCAAGCGCCTCTTCACCCCGGAATTCCGCAACCGTCTTGACGCCATCATCGCCTTCTCGGGCCTGACCCCGGAGATCGTCGCCCGCGTCGTCGAGAAATTCGTCATGCAGCTCGAAGCCCAACTCGCCGACCGCAACGTCACCATCGAGCTGAGTTCGGCCGCGAAGGAATGGCTGGCCGAGCGCGGCTATGACCCGCTTTACGGCGCACGGCCGCTGGCGCGGGTGATCCAGGAGAACATCAAGAAGCCCTTGGCCGAGGAGTTGCTGTTCGGCCGCCTCGCCAAAGGCGGCGCCGTCAAGGTCAGCGTCAAGGAGGGCACCCTCGATTTCGAGTTCGTCGAACTCACCCCGCCGGCGCTGCCCGGCCCGGAAGGCGATGACGGTTCGGAACGCGAGGCTGAAATCGCCGGGTAACATTCGCCTCTCTCTTGAGAAAAGGCTTGTCTTTACCCGCGTCCCTGGGGGCGGCGCCGCGCGAGCGTCGCGCGTAAAAAGTCGCGATTGAAGGCGCCGAACATGAGCCCGGCGGCGGCGTAGGAGAGTAATCCCAGCGGGATCAGCGCCGCAAGGAGTGCGATCGCGCCGAGCGGGTCAGCGCCGAAACCGGGCAACGCCGCGCGCAGCATTGCGCGGGTGAACACGAGCAGCAGAACCATCGCGAGAGAGGCGGCAAAAATACGCCCGATGCGCGCAAACAGCGCCCGGTCGGGGCGGAAATGGCCGGTCCGGGCGAGCAGCCACGCGAGCGCCCCGGCGTTGAAGAACGCCGCGAGGCTGGTTGCCAGAGGCGGCCCGAGATAGCCGAGCGGGTGCATCAGGGCGAGATTGAGCACGAGATTGAGGAAAACGGCGATGACCCCGATCTTGACCGGCGTCTTGGTGTCGCCGCGGGCGAAAAATCCCGGCGAGAACACTTTCGCCAGCACGAAAGCCGGCAAGCCGATGGCGTAGGCTGCGAGTGCCGCGGCACTTTTCGCCGCCGCCGCGCCGCTCAACGCGCCATGGCGGAACAAGGCCAGCATGATCGGCTCGGCGAGCAGCATCAGAGCAAGCGCCGCCGGCAGGGTGAGCGCGAGCGTGAGCGCGATCGCCTGGTTCAATGTCGCACGCAGTTCGGTGATCGCCGCGGCGCGGACCTGGCGCGCGAGCAGCGGCAAAAGCGCCGTCGCGACCGCGGTGCCGATGGTCCCGAGCGGGAGTTGGTTGACGCGGTCGGCGTAATAGAGCACCGAGACCGTCCCGGCTGGCAGCAGGCTCGCGATGATAGTATCGACGGCGACATTGATCTGGGTGACGCCGGCGCCGACAATCCCCGGCCCCATACGCCGGAGCACAAGCCGCACCCCCTCGGTCAGCCTTGGTGCGCGCAGGCTGAGCGCCATGCCGCCGCGCGCGAGCGCGATCGCGAGCAGGCCGAGCTGCGCCATCCCCGAGACCGTGACGCCAACCGCCAGCGCCTGGCCGCGCGGCATCAGGGCGCGCGGGACCAACACCAAGGCGCCGATGAGGGCGAGGTTGAACACCACCGGGGTCGCGGCGGCGGCCGCGAAGCGGTTGATCCCGTTGAGAACACCTGACAGCAGGGCCGAGAGGCAGATCAACATCAGATAGGGGAAGGTAAGACGGCTGAGCGCAACGCTGAGCGCGAATTTCGCCGGATCGGCGGCAAAACCCGGCGCCAGGAGATGCATCAGAAGCGGCATCAGGAGAAGGCCGAGCAGGGTCAGAAACCCGAGCCAGACCACCATCACGCTCGCCACCTCCTCGGCGAGACGGCGCGCTGGGCCGGCGCCTTCACCGGCGAGGCTCGCCGTGAACGCCGGCACGAAAGCGGCGTTGAACGCGCCCTCCCCGAACAGCCGGCGGAACAGGTTGGGGAGCTTGAGGGCGACGAAAAACGCATCGGCGACTGGTCCGGTGCCGAGCTGGGCTGCGATCAGGATGTCACGCAGGAAGCCGAGCACACGGCTCCCCGCCGTCCAGACGCCGATCGTCGCGACGTTTTTCAGCACGTGCCGAGGAGACCGGCGGCGTGGAGCAAAATCGGCACCGAGGGCACGATCTCTCCCCCCATGCGGGCAAGAAAGGCGGGAAGATCGGCCGGCTGCACCAAACGCAGCGCATCATACTCGTCATTGCCGTCGCCGGCATGGGCGGCGATGATCGCGCCGGCGCCGAGCCGGGTTGAGAGCAGGAAACCGAGATCGAGCACGTGGGTTTCGGCGTGTTCGATCAGCGCGAGCGGACGGAAGGTGGTGATCGCGTCCCGGCCGAGGCCGATCTCTTCGCGCAATTCGGTGAATAGCTGGCCGACGAGATCGACCTCACCGCCGCCCCTAACCGCCCTGCCATCGACATTGCCGGCAGGAGGGGTCTGCCACAGCCCGGATTGATAGACCGCGCCGCCTTGGCGCCGCCCGAACAGGACGCCCTCAGGCGAGAGCACGACGCCGCAGACCGCGAGCGGGCGAAGCCGTAGGGTGGCGAACAGCGCCGGGTCGCGAAACTGCGCGAGAACACGGCGATACTCGGTCATATGGCCGCGCAGCTGCGTCGGCGTGATGTCATCGACGCTGAACACCGCGCCGTTGAACAAGGCCCCACCCGACCCCGCCTGGGCGGCGAGCCAATGCCGCTCGATGTCCGCCATGCGCCCGGCCTCGAGCGGCGCATGGGTTCCGCTGACCCATGCCGTGACGTTGGCGGCGAGCGGATGAACCGACCATCCCGGCGGGATGGGCGGAATCTCGGGGAGGGTGGCCATCATCGCCTCTTTCGCATCCGGGGATTATCGCGGTCTGCGGCTGGCTCGCCAAGCAGGCATACCCGCCTCATGGCCGAGAGAGCACACCGATTGCGCAGCCTGCCCGGGCTGGCAAATCACCACCGCGCCCCATATCGGCGCAAGAGGTGCGGTGATGGCGCCAAACGGAGAGAAGTGAGACGGCAATGACGATGCGGGCACCGGCGATAGTGTGGTTTTTTCAGGATCTCCGCCTCGATGATCAGCCGGCGCTGGCCGCCGCCCTCGCCGCCGGGCGGCCCATCGTTCCGGTTTTCGTGCTCGATACCGTCTCGCCTGGGGCATGGGCGCCGGGGGGCGCGAACCGTTTCTGGCTGCATGGCAGCCTCACGGCGCTGGGCGCCGATCTCGCCGCGCGCGGCGCCCGCCTCGTGCTGCGGCGCGGCGTGATGGGGGAGGAACTCTTGCGTCTTGCCGAAGAGACGGGGGCGGCGGAAATCCATGGCGGGCGCGCGGTCGAGCCCTGGCTGCGGGCGGCGATCGCGGCGCTGCGGCCGGCCCTGGCGCGGCGCGGCGTTGTGTTCCATGAGCACGAAACCCGGCTGCTGTTTGCCCCAGAGCGGCTGAAGACGCAAAATGGCGGCGCGTTTTCGGTGTTCACGCCGTTTGCCCGCGCCGCATTCGCCGCCGGCATCGAGGGGGATGCCTGGCCGGCCCCGGCAACCCTCCCCGGCTTTTCCGGCGCGCTCGCGAGCGACGATCTCGCCACCTGGCGGCTTGCGCCGGCGCGCCCGGATTGGGCGGCCGAGATGCGCGGGCTTTGGACGCCGGGCGCGGCAAGCGCGGCGGCGCGGCTCGCGCGGTTTCTCACCGACGCCCTTCCCGCTTACGATCGTGCCCGTGACATCCCCGGCCATGCCAGCACCTCGATGTTATCGCCACACCTGCATTGGGGGGAGATATCTCCCCGCCGCGTCTGGCAGGCGGCAAGCCGTGCGGCACCCGGCGGCGGCAAGCCGCTGCACAGCTTTCTGAATGAGCTGCTCTGGCGCGAATTCTCCGCCTATCTCCTCTGGCATCACCCGCATCTCCCCGAGCAGCCGCTCCGCGCCGAGTTCGCCGCCATGCCCTGGCGTGAGGATGGCGCAGCACTCGCCGCCTGGCAGCGGGGCGAGACCGGCATCCCGATCGTTGACGCCGGGATGCGCCAGCTTTGGCGCTGGGGCTGGATGCATAACCGGGTGCGGATGATCGCCGCCTCATTCCTGGTCAAACATCTGCTACTGCCCTGGCAGGCCGGCGAGGCGCGGTTTTGGGATACGCTGCTCGATGCCGATCTCGCTGCCAATGCCGCGAGCTGGCAATGGGTCGCCGGCAGCGGCGCCGACGCGGCACCCTATTTCCGCATCTTCAACCCGATCCTCCAGGGGCGAAAATTCGACCCCGAAGGGGCCTATGTCCGCCGTTTCGTGCCCGAACTCGCGGCGTTGCCCGACGAGTTCATCCATGCGCCGTGGGAGGCGCCGGGCCTTGCTTTGCGGGCGGCCGGGGTTGAACTCGGCAAGACCTATCCGCGGCCGATCATCGATCTCGGGCTTGGCCGGGCGCGGGCTTTGGCCGCTTTCGCCGCCCTGCCGCGGCGGGCGGCGTGATCCCGGCCGGCCGACCACTTCGCGTCGTCGGGGACGTGCATGGCGATCTCCGCGCCTTCCGCCATGCGGCGGCCACCGACCGCTTCATCGTCCAGCTCGGCGATCTCGTCGATTACGGCCCCGACAGCGCCGGCGTCCTGCAGCTGATGCTGCGGTTGCTCGACGAAGGGCGCGGCCTGTTCCTACTCGGCAACCATGATTTCCGCCTTGCCCGCGCGATCTCCGGATGCATCACCCATCTCGCGCCGGAAACCGCCGCGACGCTCGCGAGCCTCGATTCCGCTCTCGCCGCCCGCACCGCCGCCGCGATCGCCCGCGCCCCGGCCTGGCTTCGCGTGGGCGGCGCGTTCTTCGTCCATGGCGGGTTTCACGATGCCATGCTGATGGCGCCGCCGCCGGCACCACTCGCCGGCAGGCGGGTCAGCGGCCCGCTGGCGCGCGCGCTCTACGGCGAGCCGACTGGTCGGACGCAGCCCGACGGGTTCCCCGAGCGCAGCCTCCGCTGGGTCGATCGCATCCCCGCTGGCCTTACCGTCTATTGCGGCCATGACCAGCGCTCACGCGATGGCCGCCCCTATCGCCGTACTGCCGCGTCCGGCGGGCAGGCGGTGTTTCTCGATACCGGCGCCGGCAAGGGCGGGCATCTCTCCTGGATCGATCTTTCGCCGACTGGCATGGAACTCTCATCCGCGCTTGGCTAAAACGCTCGGCGTGGCACATACCCCGACCCCGGATCTTTTTGGCCAAGAGGCGTCGCCCGCGCGCGCGCCGGCGGCTGAGCGCGCCGGCAAGGGCGCCCGCCCGCTCGCCGATCGCCTGCGCCCGCGCACGCTCGCCGACGTGGTCGGCCAGGATCATCTCCTCGGCGCCGAGGGCGCGCTGTCGCGCATGCTGGCGCAAAGCTCGCTTGCTTCCCTCATCCTGTGGGGCCCGCCAGGGGTGGGCAAGACCACGCTGGCGCGGCTGCTCGCCGAGCGGGCGGGGCTTCATTTCGACCAATTATCAGCGGTTTTCTCGGGGGTCGCCGATCTCAAGCGGGTGTTCGAGGAGGCCGTGAGGCGGCGCCGCACCGGCACCGGGACACTGCTTTTCGTCGATGAAATCCACCGCTTCAATCGCGCGCAACAAGATGCCTTCCTGCCGGTGGTGGAGCAGGGGATTGTGGTGCTGATCGGCGCCACCACCGAAAACCCGTCCTTCGCGCTCAACGCCGCCCTGCTTTCGCGTTGTCAGGTCTTGGTGCTGCGCCGCCTCGACGATGCCGCGCTCGAAACCCTCGCCGCCCGCGCCGAGGCCGCAACCGGGCGGACGCTGCCGCTCACCGCGGAGGGCCGCGCCGGCTTGCGCGCCATGGCCGATGGCGATGGCCGCTATCTCCTCAACATGGCCGAGCAGCTTTTTGCGCTGCCGCCCGATCAGCCGCCGCTCGGCGCGGCCGAACTCGCGACGCTTCTTGCCCGCCGCGCAACCCTTTACGACAAGGACCGTGAGGAACATTACAATCTCATCTCGGCGCTGCATAAATCGCTGCGCGGCTCCGATCCCGACGCGGCGCTCTATTGGTTCGCGCGCATGCTGACCGGCGGCGAGGATCCGCGCTACATCGCCCGCCGCCTCGCCCGCTTCGCCGCCGAGGATGTCGGGCTCGCCGATCCTGCCGCCTTGACGCTGGCGCTCTCGGGCTGGGAAGCCTATGAGCGGATGGGCAGCCCAGAGGGCGAATTGGCGCTCGCCGAAGTGGTCATCCATCTCGCGACCGCCCCGAAATCGAACGCCGCCTATCGCGCGTTCGGGGCGGCGATGGCGGCGGCCAGGGCCACCGGCAGCTTGATGCCGCCCGCGCATATCCTCAACGCCCCGACCAAGCTGATGCGCGAGATCGGCTATGGCGCCGGCTATGACTATGACCACGAGGCGCCGGAGGCGTTTTCCGGGCAAAATTATTTTCCCGACGGCATGGCGCGAGCGCAGTTTTATCGCCCGAGCGGGCGTGGAGAGGAACGTGCGATCGCCGAACGCCTCGCCACCTGGGCGCGGCTGCGCGCGGAGCGCGGCCAATGAGCATCGCGCAACGCGAAGTGGGCGCCGATGACGCGGATATCCGCCTCGATCGCTGGTTTCGCCGCCATTTCCCCGGTCTCACGCAAGGCATGATCGAAAAACTCTGCCGGACTGGGCAGGTCCGCGTCGATGGCCATCGCGCCGGCGCCGCAACCCGCCTTGCCGTCGGCCAGACCATCCGCATCCCGCCGCTGCCGGCGGCGGCGGCCCCCAAGCCGCCGGCCGCGCCCGACCCCCATATCGCCGCCGAACTCGCGCGCCTGATTCTCTACCAGGATCAGGTGGTGATCGTGCTCGACAAGCCGGCCGGTCTCGCCGTCCAGGGTGGGCCCGGGATCCGCCGCCATCTCGATGGCATGCTGGATGCGCTGCGCGGCGAGCAGCCGGCGCGGCCCAGGCTCGTCCATCGTCTCGATCAGGAGACCTCGGGCGCCCTTGTGCTGGCGCGAACACCGGGCGTCGCGGCCTTTCTCGCCCGCGCTTTCCGCGAGCGCGAGGTCGAAAAAACCTACTGGGCGGTGGTGCGCGGCCGGCCAGAAGCGGCCGCCGGGCGCATCGATCTGCCGCTGATCCGCCTCAAAGGGGCGAAGGGCGCGCGCAGCCAGGCCGCGCCCGGCGACCAGGACGCCGCCCGCGCCATCACCGATTATCAGGTGCGCGACCATGCCGGGCGGCATGTCTCCTGGCTCGAACTCGCGCCGCTCACCGGCCGCACCCATCAGCTCCGCGTCCATTGCGCGGCGATCGGCACCCCGATCCTCGGCGACGACAAATACGACACAGTGCCGGATCCGGCGGCCGGGGCAGAAACGCGGCTCCATCTCCTCGCGCGCCGCCTCACCCTGCCTCATCCCGAAGGTGGCACCCTGACCGTCGAGGCGCCGCTGCCGGCGCATATGCGCGAGACATTCCGCCATTTCGGCTTCAGCGCGCCCAAACCGGCGCCCCCTTCCCGGGTGAGGGCGGCATGAAGCGGGCCCTGATCGCGCTCGCCGCCGGGCTCGCGGTGAGTGTGCTTGCGCTGGCGGCGGCGCTGGCGGTGGTGGTCGCCGCACCCGACCGGCTGAAACCGCTGGTGGTCGCGCTAGTCGCGCGTGATGGGCGGCAGAGCATAACGCTCGACGGGCCGATCTCGCTCTCGCTGCTGCCGCACCCGGTATTGCGCGCCGAGACGGTGACGCTTGCAACCCGCGCCGGCCGGATCGAGGCGGGACAATTTCTCGCCCATCTCGCGCTCCGCCCGTTGCTGTCACGCCAGATCGTGGTGACGCGGCTCGATCTCGACCACGCGGTTTTCCACCCGGCGCCCCAAGAGGCGATCTCTAACGCTGTTCCCGAGACCGTCTCGCAGGCCGCTCCGGCGAGCATCGCCGCGGCGAGCGCGCCTGCCCCGGCCGGCAAGCCGCGGCATTGGCGGATCAGCCTGCTCGCGCTCCGCCTCACCGATGCGCGTGTTGCGACCGCGGCACCGCTTAGCATCATCCGCCTCGATCTACCGGCGCTGCCCGGGCCGAGCGCGACCGCGATCACCCTCGATGCCCGCTACGCCGGCATCCCGTTCAGCCTCAGCGGCATGATCGCCCGCCTGCCTGGCGATGCGCTGTCGTTTGGCGGGCTCCGCGTCGTCGCGCAGCAGGGCGATGTCGCGCTCGACGGCACCCTCCATCTCGCGCCGCATCCCGCGTTCGCGGGCAAGGCTACGATCCATCGCCTCGATCTCGATGCGCTGCGCCATGCCCTGCCGCGCCACGCGCTTGCGCCGGCCGCCGCCGCAGGCGAGGCGCCCGCACCATCCGCCGCGCCGCCGCCCGATTGGCGCGACCGGCCGCTCGCGTTTCTGCCGCTTCTCGATGCTGCCGATCTCGATCTCGCGGTCGCGGCCGGAACCGTGATCGAAAGCGGTGCCGCCTATCGCGATATCGCCGCCCACCTCGTGCTCCATGAGAGGCATCTGGTTCTCGATCCGCTGCGCCTCGAGGTGCCGGGCGGGGCGGTGAGCGGGGTTTTGAGCCTCGATGCCGCTGCCACCCCGCCGGCGATGACGCTGCATCTGCTGGCGCCGTCGCTCGCGCTCGGGCCGCTCGCCGGGGCGTTTCACTGGCCGGACGAGAATACCGGCGCGCTCGAGATTTTCGCCGATCTCAGCGCCGCCGGGGCGACGCCGCGGGCGCTGATGGCGTCGCTCGGCGGCCGCGTCGGGATTGCCGCAGTGAATGCAACGCTCGCCAACCGCCTGCTGCTGCGCGCCCTCGGCGAGATCGTGCGGCAGGCGAGATTGCCGCCGATCGGGCTCGAGTCTGGCGGGCACACGGATCTTCGCTGTCTCGCGCTCGGCGGCGAGATCGCAGGCGGGGTCGTGCATCTCGACCCAGCGCTCGCCGAGACGTCGCGTCTTATGCTCGGCGCCGGCGGCACCCTCGATCTCGGCGCCGCGACGCTGGCGGTGCGGCTGGTGCCTTCGCTTCGCATCGGCGGCAATGCGTTGGTGGTGCCGCTGCGTCTCGATGGTCCGCTCGCTGCGCCGAAACTCATGCCCGACCCCGACCAAGGCGACGGCGCCCTCGCCGCCGTGCCGTGCGAATCGGCGCTGGCGCGCGCGCGGGGGGGGCGGGCAGGCCCGGCGCCGGCGCCGGCCAAGCCCGCCAAAGGGCTATCGCTGCGTGACATTCTGCGCGAGCTTGCGAAATAGGATGGCCATGCGACGGTTCTGGAACGACGTGGCGCCGGCGGCAGCGGCGGAGGGATTCGCGATCCATCTCGATGGCCGGCCGCTGCGGCTGCCCGAGGGCGACGCGCTTTGTGTCCCGAGCGCCGCGCTCGCAAACGCCATCGCCGAGGAATGGCGTGGGCTGGGGCCCGAGTTCAGCTATGACGATGTGCCGCTGACCCGCATTATCGGCACCGGGCTGACCCGGATCGCAGCGGCGCCGGCGCCGACCATCGCGGCGCTGGCCCGCTATGGTGAGAGCGACCTGCTTTGCTACCGCGCGGACACCCAAACCGCTTTGGCCGAGCGCCAGCGGGAGCGCTGGCAACCCTGGCTCGACTGGGCGGCGCGCGTGCTCGATGCGCCGCTCATGGTCACCGACGGCGTCATGCCGTGCCCGCAACCGCCGGCCAGCCTCGCCGCGCTGCGCGCGGCGCTGGCCCGGGAGGGAGCGATCCGCCTCGCGGCGCTCGCGGTTCTGGTGCCAGCGCTCGGGAGTCTCGTGCTCGGTCTCGCGGTCGCAGCGGGGGCGCTCGATGGCGCGGAAGCGCTGACGCTGGCCGAACTCGATGCGTTGTTTCAGGAAGATATCTGGGGCCGCGACGAGACAGCGACCGCCCGGCGGGCGCGCCTGGCCGGCGAGGTCGCGACCGCGGCCCGCATCCTGACGCTGACGCGCCACTGCTGACGTGCCACTTTGGGAGAAAGCCATCATGAGCGCCAAGCGCCTCATCATTCGCGGCCAAGTTCAGGGGGTCGGGTTTCGTGACTGGATGACCGCCCGCGCGGCGGCGCTCGGCCTTTCCGGCTGGGTGCGCAATCGCGATGACGGCGCGGTCGAGGCGCTGGTCGCCGGCGATCCCGCCGCGGTCGAGGAATTGCTGCGCGCCTGCCGCCGCGGCCCGCGCCTTGCGCGGGTCACCAGCATCGAGGAAGATCTCGCGCCGCCGCCCGAGACCCCGGGATTTTACCGCACGTAAAATAGCACCGGGCGGCGCCGCAAGCGCTGCCCGCCGGGGAAAAGTTTTTGGTTCTTTTTACAAAAAGAACCCTTTTCTCCCCGCCCCCGCGCGCCCGCTCTCAAAGAGGCTAATTTTCGAGGCGGAACAGGGTGAAAAGGCCGAAGGGCGGCATCGCGGAGACCGTCGCCTGCTCGCGCTCCTCGGGCAGCAGCAAGGCATCGACGGCGAAATCCGGATGCCAGCCGAGGGCGCGCGAGGCCGGCGCCAAGGCCCGTTCCACCCACCAGCGCGGCCCGCGCTCGGCGGCGAAATGGTTGACGAACAGGAGGTGCCCGCCCGGCCGCACCACCCGGCGCATCTCCGCCATCAGCCGACGCGGATGCGGCACCACCGAGGCGACGAACATGGCGACCGCGATATCGAAGCTGCCGGTATCGAAGCTCATCGCTTCGGCGTCCATCTCGATCAGCGCATCGACCTGGGCAAGACCATCCTCGGCGACACGGCGACGGGCGATGGCGAGCATCTCGGCCGAGAGATCGATGCCGGTGATGCGCTTGCCTGGTCCGTAATGGGGCAGAGCGAGGCCGGTGCCGACGCCAACCTCGAGCACGGCGCTGCCCGCCAGACGGTTGACCTCGGCGACGGTGCGGCGGCGGGCGAAGGCGGAAATGCCGCCGAAGGAGGAATCATAAATTCCAGCCCAGCGCCGATAAGCGGCGCGAACCGCTTCGGCATCCAACGCGGATTTCGGTGCCGGGCGCGATGAGGGAAAGGCATGGGTCATGATCGTCGGCGATCCTTGTTGTGCGAAAGGCCGAAACGCCGGAGCGGGCAAGGAAACCAAGCCTTCGCGAAAGCCAAAGAGGAAGAGGCAAGACGGAGCAAGGCGAACGGTGCGCAAGAGAGAATAAGGCGTCGGGAATGACAACCACGAATGTTGAAGTGAAACAAGACGGCAAAGGCAATCTCATCCCGCATGGCTGGGGCGCGGCGCCCGAAATATCGCCGCACACGCCCTTTTACCGGCACGGCAGGCGCGAAAAAAACCCCCCACAAAGGCACCGAGCCTTTGCGCTAAAAAAAACACGCGCCACTCGCTTCGCCGCGCCGGCAATCGCGTAACCCGGTTGGCCCGGCGCCAAGCCGCCCCGGCGTCAGCCGAGCTTGGAGAGATTGACCGCGGCGGCGCGACCGTTCGGCTGCTGCTCGATTTCGAAGCCGAGTTTTTCCCCCTCGCTGAGACTGCGCAGCCCCGCTTTCTGCACGGCGCTGATATGGACGAACACGTCCTTCCCGCCATGATCAGGGGCGATGAAACCATAACCTTTGGTTGGATTGAACCATTTCACGGTGCCCTGCGGCATCGCCACACGCCTTTCTGTCTGCGGGGCGGCGGGATGGTGCCAAGCACTCCCGAGCCCCTTGCTTGAACCGACGCGCTCTTGGGCGGCACGTCTTCCTCCCGGTGGCGAGGACGGAATTCAGCAAACCATCGTCGCCACCAGAGGCAACGATACGACGCAGGGACGCGCCTCGCAACGGCGACGTAAGAATTTCTCGCGCACGTGCCGCGCAGGCATCGGCGCACGCGGGAAAGCCGCCTTACGCGGCTTCCTCGCGCTTCTCGCGCACTTTCACATAAGCGAGATCGGCGTGGCGGGCGCAGTAGGGCTTTGTGGGCAGGGCGGCATCGTCACAGAAATGAAATCCGGGCTTTCCCGGCTCGCCGAGCGGCCAGCAGCACGTATGGGCGCGACGGAACGGTGGCGCCTCGAGACGATGCGGCGGCGACCACGCGGCCTGCGCCAGCGCCTTGACTGGCGCCGAGCCGCGTGCGCCGGAATCGATCTGGTTGGGGCCGATCGCGTTGCGGCCGGCTGGAGGGGCGGCGCGCTCCTGCGCCGCCGGCGGGATGGCCGGAATCGGCGACGGGCGCGGCGGCAAAACCAAGCGATGCGCCTTGCCGATCACGGCGTTCTTGGTGATCCCAAGACGCCGACCGATCTCAGCTGTTGGCACGCCCTCGCACCAGAGCGCGCGCAAATGGGCGACGATTTCCTCGGTCCACTCCATTTCGTGGTCCTCCGCATGATCTGACCACAACATACAGTGAATCGGGGGTGACATTCAATCACCCCCGCCCCGAAAATCTGTGGAAAACTCGTAGAAATTGTGTCCGCCCTGGGTATTTCGCCACCATCTCTTGTGGCGATGCCGGTTTCAGCCGGGATCGCTCGCCGGAGACGACAGCGGATCATCGGCGGTGTTGCCCTCCCGCGCCGCCGAAAGCGCGAGCGGCTTGCCCTCGCCCTCCGCCGCTGGCGGGCTCGCCGGGCGGCGAAGGCGGAGGCTTCGGATACGTCTCGCATCGGCATCGACGACCAGGAACTCGATCCCCGAAGGATGGCTGATCACCTCGCCGCGCGCCGGCACCCGCTCGGCGAGGGTGAATACCAGACCACCGACGGTATCGATATCGGCATTGCGCTCATCCTCGGTCAGCACCGGGCCGAGCGCCGCTTCGAAATCCTCGATCGGCAGGCGCGCATCGACATCGAACGTGCCGTCGGGGCGCTCCTGGAGCAATTTCTTCTGCTCGTCGTCATGCTCGTCGGCGATGTCGCCGACGATGGTCTCGACCAGATCCTCGATCGTCACCAAACCATCGACGCCGCCATATTCGTCGATGACGAGGGCGAGGTGCATGCGCGCCTGGCGCATTTGCAAGAGGAGATCGAGCACCGGGATCTGCGGCGCGACCAGCAGCGGCCGGCGCAGGATTTTTTCGAGCGAAAACGACTCGCGCGGCCCCTCGGCGGCATAGACGTCCTTGATATGGACCATGCCGACGATGTCATCGAGCTGGTCGCGATAGACCGGAAACCGCGAATGGCCCTCACGGCGGATCACCGCGAGCAGTTCGGCATGGCCGAGATCGAGCGGCAAGGCGACGATATCGGCGCGCGGCACCATCACGTCATCGGCGGTGGTGCCGCGCAGCCGCAGGATATTGGCGATCAGTACCCGCTCCTGGCGGTCGAGCTCGGGCGCGACACCGGGGGTGAGCGGCGCCTCCGCCGCCTCCTGCACCAGTTCGGCGATCGAGGCGCGCACCGAATGCTCAGCGCCGCGCCAGCCCCATAACCCGCGCAGGCGCTGAATGAGGGCTGGTGGCATGGCGATCATGCCTGCCGCCACGGGTTGGGAACGCCGAGGCGATGGAGGATGCGGGCCTCGGCCATTTCCATCCGCCGCGCATCGCCCGGGTGGTGGTGGTCATGCCCGGCGAGATGCAGCACGCCATGGACGACGAGATGGGCGAGATGATGCTCCGGCCGCTTTCCCGCAGCGCGCGCCTCGCGTAGGACGACGCCGAGCGCGAGAATGAGATCGCCGCCGCGGGCCGCGGGAAAACTCAGGACATTGGTCGGCTTGTCGCGGCCACGATGGCGGGCATTGAGCCGGCGCACGGCGCGATCATCGGCGAGCATGACGCTCGTCGCCGCCATCGCCGGTCCGGCCGCAACCAACGCGGCGCGGCGGGCAAGCCTCTCGGCGCGCGGCACATGGCGCCGCCAGGCCGGCGCCGCGACCACGATCTCGATCCCGATGGCCGCAGGATTGGGAAGATGCCCCGCCGTCGCGGGGCTAGGCTTTCGATCTTTGCCCATGATGCCCGTCATAGGCCGCGACGATGCGCGCGACCAGGGGATGGCGCACGACGTCATGCGCCGTGAAATGGGCGAAGGCGATCCCCTCGACGCCCGCCAGCACCTCCAGCGCATCGAGCAAGCCGGAACGCTGACCGGCGGGGAGATCGATCTGGCTCGGATCGCCGGTGATCACCATGCGCGTGCCCTCCCCCATGCGGGTCAGGAACATCTTCATCTGCACCGGGGTCGTGTTCTGGGCCTCGTCGAGGATGACGAAGGCGTGCGCCAGCGTGCGCCCGCGCATGAACGCGAGCGGCGCGACCTCGATCTCGCCGCTGGCCAGCCGCCGCGTCACCTGCTCGGCCGGCATCATGTCGTTGAGCGCGTCATAGAGCGGGCGGAGATAGGGATCGACTTTCTCCTTGAGATCGCCGGGGAGAAACCCGAGCCGCTCGCCAGCCTCGACGGCGGGGCGCGAGAGCACGATGCGATCGACGCGGCCTGATTGCAGCATGGCGACCGCTTGCGCCACGGCGAGATAGGTCTTGCCGGTGCCGGCGGGGCCGACCGCGAACACCGCCTCGGCGCTGGCGAGAAGATCGATATAGCGCAATTGCCCGGGGCTGCGCGGCTCGACAGCGCCGCGGCGGGTGCGGATCGCCGGCAGATCGGCGAGTGGCAAACGCGGATCGGTCTCGGGCGCGGTGAGGCGGATAGCGGCGTCGATCTCCGAGGCGCCCACCGGCTGGCCGCCTTCGAGCCGACGATAGAGCCCCGAAAGCGCCGCCTGCGCCATCCCCACCTGCTCCGGCGGGCCGCTGATCGCGATCCGGTTGCCGCGGCAGGAGAGCCGCACATTGAGCCCCTTCTCCAACCGCGCCAAATGGCGGTCATGCTCGCCGAGCAGAAGCGAGAGCAGCGCATTGTCGGCGAACTGCAGGGTGACGGGTTTGTCGCCGGCGGCGGCGAGGGAGGCGGGGGAAAGGGGGCTCAAGCGGCGGCGTGCTCCTCATCTTCGGCGGGCCACGCGCCGGCCAGCGAACGCGGGCCGGCGGCGGCGATGGTGACGGTGATCTCGCGGCCGATCAGGGTCTCGGGTGCGGCAAGATGAACCGCCTGGAGATAGGGGCTGCGGCCGGCGATCTGGCCGGCATGGCGGCCGCGCCCGGTGATTAGGACGGAAAGCCGGCGCCCGACTTGGCTTTGATTGAACGCCTGCTGCTGGGCAGCGAGGAGATCCTGGAGGGCGGCGAGGCGCGCTTCTTTTTCGGGCTCGGGCACCTGATCGGCAGCACGCGCGGCCGGGGTGCCGGGACGGGGCGAGTATTTGAAACTATAGGCCTGGGCAAAGCCGATCTCGCGCACCAAGGCCAGCGTCGCCGCGAACTCCGCCGCCGTCTCGCCGGGATAGCCGACGATGAAATCGGACGAAAGCGCGATATCCGGCCGCGCCCGGCGGAGGCGTTCGACGATGCCGAGATAGGCGGCGGCATCGTGGCGGCGGTTCATCGCGGCAAGGATGCGGTCAGACCCCGACTGCACCGGAAGATGCAGAAACGGCATCAGCGCCGGCAAAGCGCCGTGCGCGGCAATCAAATCGTCATCCATGTCGCGCGGGTGCGAGGTGGTATAGCGGAGCCGGGTGAGGCCGGGGATTTCGGCGAGCGCGTAAAGGAGCCGCGCGAGCGTCCATTCGCCGCCGGCGGGCGCCGCGCCATGCCAGGCATTGACGTTTTGGCCAAGGAGGGTGATCTCGCGAGCACCACTCGCGACCAAGGCGCGCGCCTCCGCAAGCACCGCAGCCGCCGGGCGCGAGGCTTCCACCCCCCGGGTATAGGGGACGACGCAGAAGCTGCAGAATTTGTCGCACCCCTCCTGGATCGCGAGGAACGCGGTAACTCCGCCCGCCGGCAGCGCCGCCTCCGGCAGATGATCGAATTTGCTCTCGGGCGGGAAGTCGGTCGCGATCACCGCGCGCCCGGACTGTTCGGCCTCGGCGATCATCTCCGGCAGGCGGTGGTAGGTCTGGGGCCCGAGCACCATATCGACATAAGGCGCGCGGCGCAGGATTTCCGCCCCTTCGGCCTGGGCGACGCAACCGGCGACGGCGAGCAGCATGCGCTCGCCGCCAGCGCGGCGCGCGTCTTTCAGGCGGCGCAGCCGGCCTAGCTCGGAAAACAGCTTTTCCGTCGCGTGCTCACGGATATGGCAGGTGTTGAGGATCACCATGTCGGCGTCCTCGAGGGATGCCGCTGGACCATAGCCAAGGGGCGCCAGGACATCACCCATCCGGGTGCTGTCATAGACATTCATCTGACAGCCCCAGGTGATGACATGGAGACGCCGACGCGGCGCGGCGGGCGCGGTTTCGGCGGCGGGGCGGGTCGGGACAGTCATCGCAATCACTCCACGCGTCGCCGCCGGATCATCCCGGACGGCCGCGGCGGAGCCATTGCCTTCCACGGCGCGGCGGTCAAGCGCAAAGCCGTGTACCAACCCCGATTGCCATGCCCCCATGTGAGAGCGGCGCCCGGTTCCTGTCAAGCGACAACCGCATGACAGGCGCAGGCCGCGTCATGGCGCGCGCGGTCAGCCGTGCCCGGCGGTGCCGGAGAGCAGGAGCGGGTCGATCCGGAGCTTGGCCAGCGCCCGGCGCCATTTCGTCTCATGGTCGGCATCGAACAACAGCGCCTCGTCCGCCGGGGCGGAGAGCCAGGCATTCTCCTGAAATTCCTGATCGAGTTGACCCGGCCCCCAGCCGACATAGCCGAGCGCGAGCAGCCCCTGGCGCGGCCCGGCGCCGCCGGCGATGGCCTTCAGAATGTCGAGGCTGGCGGTGAGCGCAAGGCGCTCATCGACGCGGAGGCTGGCCTCATCGGTCCAGTCGGCGGTGTGGAGCACGAAACCGCGGGCGTGATCGACCGGGCCGCCGGAGCAGAGCCGGATGTGGCGGGCCGGCGGCAGCGGCGCGATATCGAGCTGGCGCAGCAGATCGGCGAAGCTCGGTTGTTCGAGCGGGCGGTTGAGCATGATGCCCATCGCGCCTTCCGGCGTGTGTGCGCAGAGATAGATCACGCTTCGCGCGAAATTGGGATCGCTCAGTTCCGGCATGGCGATCAGAATTTGCCCGGTCAGCATCAACCCGCCCGGCTTGGCGGCTTTCGGGCGAGGCGCGGCATGCCCTTTGGCGGCGGGGGCTTTGGCGGCGGGCGAGCGCGGGGTGATGCGACGAGCCATGGCGATAGAATTGGGGTTTTCGCGCCGCAACGCAAGCACCGGTTGGTTCGCGCCCGATTTTGGTCTAGGAATGCCTTTCCCTGGCAACCCGCGTCCCCCGCCGATCCCGCCCTGCCGGGCGATCACGCGGGGCCGCAAGAGAGCGAGCATGCGCATGACGATCAAGGTTGGCGATACCATCCCGGCGATGAAGCTGATGACCGCATCGCCCGAGGGGCCCAAGGAAATCTCCACCGACGAGATTTTCCGCGGCAAGACGGTGGTTCTGTTCGCGGTCCCGGGAGCTTTCACCCCGACCTGTAGCGCCAAGCATTTGCCCGGGTTCATTGAGCACGCCGAGCAATTTTTTGCCAAGGGCGTCGACCGCATCGTCTGCATGGCGGTCAATGATCCTTTCGTCCTCGGCGCCTGGGCGAAGGATCAGGGATCGGGTGACAAGATTCTGATGCTCGCTGACGGCTCCGGCGCGCTCACCAAGGCGATGGGGCTCGAACTCGACCTCGTCGCGCGCGGCCTTGGCGTGCGCAGCCAGCGTTTCGCGCTGGTTGCGAAAGACGGCAAGGTCACTCACCTCGCGATCGAGGAGCCGGGTGGTTTCGATGTCAGCCGCGCCGAGGCGGTGCTCGCGGCGCTCTGACTACCTTGCGTCTTCGCTGGTGACGGGCACGAGCCTTCCCCCGGGCAGTGGCTCGGGGGCGCCGGTGGTTTCCGGAAAACTGATCGGCAAGCCAGCGAGGTGGCGGGCGGCGAGGAAGGCGAAGCATTGCGCCTCCAGCGCATCGCCGTCCCAGCCGAGTGTCTCGACCGCGTCCACCGGCGCCGCGAGGCGCAGGCGGAGCGCTGCCATGATGGCGCGATTGCGCCGCCCACCGCCGGTGACGAGCCAGCGCCGCGGAGGCGCGGGGAGGGCGGTTGCGGCGACGGCAGCGGCGAGGAAGGCGGTGAGGGTCGCGGCGCCGTCGGCCGGGCGCAAGCGCTCGAGGCCGCTGGTGGCAAGGGCTTCGGCAAAGGCCAGCCGGTCGAGGGATTTCGGCGCCGCACGCCGGAAATAGGGATGATCGAGTAGGCGCGTGAGCACCGCCTCGTCCGGCTGTCCCGCGTGCGCGAGCGCGCCGTCGGCGTCGAAGGGGGCGCCGGTGTGGCGGGTCAACCAGTCATCGAGGGGGCCGTTGCCGGGCCCGGTGTCGCAGGCCAGGAGAGTGTCCCCGGCCCCGATCCAGGTGACATTGGCGACGCCGCCGATGTTGAGGATGGCCAACGGGCGCGGCAGGCCGGCGGCGAGGGCGGCATGAAACACCGGGACGAGCGGCGCGCCCTCACCGCCGGCGGCGACATCGCGGCTGCGAAAGTCAAAGACCACCGCAAGCCCGGTCGCGCGTGCCAAAGCGGCGGCATCGCCGATTTGCCAGGTGCGGCGGGCTTTCGGGTCGTGCAGGATGGTCTGGCCGTGAAAGCCGATGAGGTCGGCGGCGACGCCGAGCGCCGCGACCGCTTCGGCGTGGCGCGCGGTGAGTTCGGCCTCGGCGGCGCGGAGCGCGGGATCATCGGTGCGGAGATGCGGCGCGCGGTCGAGGAGCGCGCGGAGTGCGGCGCGCAGCGCCGGGGGATAGGGCAAGGTGAGCGCCGGGCCGAAGCCAAACACACGCTCGCCATCGGTCTCGATCACGGCGGCGTCGACCCCGTCGAGCGAGGTGCCGCTCATCAGCCCGATCACGCGCCGCGGTGTCACCGGCGTTGCCACTCCAGGAAATCAGGATAAAAGTCTTTTTGCTTCTTTTTCTTCAGAAAAAGAAGAGTCTCGTCTACCCCTTCAACGACAAAGCGAACGACCATGCCGCGCAGCGCCTTTCTTACCGAAGCCATTGCCCGTGGCTTCGTGTTTCAATGCACCGATCTCGAAGCGCTCGATGCGCGGCTCGAAGCCGGGCCGATCGCCGCTTATATCGGTTTCGACTGCACCGCCGACAGCCTCCATGTCGGGAGTCTGGTGCAGATCATGCTGTTGCGCTTGCTGCAGCGCCACGGCCATAGGCCGGTAGTGCTGCTCGGCGGCGGCACCAGCCGGATCGGCGACCCGTCAGGCAAGGACGAGGCGCGGCAATTGCTATCGGATGCGCAGATCACCGCCAATATGGCCGGCATCCGCCGCGTCTTCGATCCGTTCCTGCGCTTTGGCGACGGGCCGGGCGAGGCAATGGTGGTCAACAACGCCGATTGGCTCGATGCCCTTGGCTATATCGCGCTGTTGCGCGAGGTCGGGACGCATTTCACCATCAACCGCATGCTCGGCTTCGACGCCGTTCGCCTGCGGCTCGAGCGCGAGCAGCCGCTCACCTTCCTCGAGTTCAATTACATGATCCTCCAAAGCTATGATTTCCGCGAGCTTCATCGCCGCCACGGCGTGGTTTTGCAGTGCGGCGGATCGGATCAATGGGGCAATATCGTCGCCGGGATGGAGCTGGTGCGCCGCACCGAGGGCAAGACGGTGTTCGGCCTCACCTCGCCGCTGATCACCACGGCTTCGGGCGCGAAGATGGGCAAGACGGCACGCGGCGCGATCTGGCTCACCGCCGAGCGGCTGGCGCCGTTCGATTACTGGCAATTCTGGCGCAATGCCGAGGATGCCGATGTCGGGCGATTTTTACGCTTGTTTACCGATCTGCCGCTCCCTGAGATCGCGCGCCTCGAAGCCCTACGCGACGCCGAGATCAACGCGGCCAAGATCGTGCTCGCGACCGAGGCGACGGCGCTGGCGCATGGCCGGGCGGCGGCCGAGGCGGCGCGGCGGACCGCGGGCGAGGTGTTCGGCGCTGGTGGGCTCGCCGAAGATTTGCCGAGTGTCGATGTCCCCGCCGCCGATCTCGCCCGCGGCGTGCCGGCGTTTCAGCTTTTCGTCGCCGCCGGGCTTGCCGCGAGCAACGGCGAGGCGCGGCGGTTGATCCGCGGCGGCGGCGCGCGGGTCAACGACGCGGCGATCACCGACGAGGCGCGGCCGGTCACCGCCGCCGACCTCAAAGACGGGGTGATCAAGCTCTCCGCGGGACGCAAGCAACACCGTCTGGTGCGGCCGATGTGATCGGCGCTGATCCCTGGAATTCGCCCGGGATTGGTTCTATGTGCATCAGCAGCAAACCCAATCACGGTCGGATATCATGCGCACATTCACGGATCTGTCATGGCGGCTGGTGATCGGTCTCCTGGCGCTCGGCGGGCTGGTTCTGACCACGGCCTGCACCGGCACGCCCGCGAATAGCACCTATAGCGGCTACGGGGTCGGCCGCACCGCTTATGTCACCTATGGCACCATCGTCTCGATGCGCAATGTCGTCGTCCAGGGCGGCGATAGCGGCGTCGGTACCATCGGCGGCGCGGCGCTCGGCGGGGTTGCCGGCAGCTTCATCGGCGGCAATAGTTTCCGCGGCAATCTGCTTGGCGCGGTCGGTGGCGCGCTGCTCGGCGGTCTCGTCGGCAATACCGCCGAGAGCGAGCTGAGCAAGGGCAACGCGGTCGAATTCATCATCCGCCAAGATGATGGGCAGACGATTTCCGTGGTGCAGACCAACGAGAATAATTTCCGCCCGGGTCAACGCGTCGCCATCATTCGCGGCGATCGCACGCGGCTTGCGCCAATCTATGGCTGACGTCGAGCTGGCACGGGTGGCGCGGTGATTGCCCTCGCCGGCCGCCTGAGCTATGCGCGAGCCGTATGAGCAACCCGGCTGATTCCCATCCGGCCGCGCCGCCGGCGGCGCTGCGCTTGAAAACCTCCGGCGACGTGGTGCTCGATCTCGTCGCCGGGCTCCATTTCGCCGGCCGCCAGCGCCAGGCGATCGCCGATTTCGCGGAGGCGACGCGGCTGTGGCGCCTCGGCGTGACGCTCGCGTGGCTGGATGTGAAAGGGCGTTACCGCGGCTCCATGCTCGGCCCCCTCTGGCTCACCCTCTCGACCGCGGTGATGGTGGCGGCGATGGGGGTTCTGTATTCGACGCTGTTTAATATGGTGCTGCACGATTATCTGCCGTTCCTCGCCCTTTCCTTGGTGCTATGGGGCTATTTGCAGACGCTGGTGGCGGAGGCCTCCCTCGGCTACACCCAGAACGATGCGATGATCCGCGCCGTGCGCATGCCGTTCAGCCTTTATGGCGGGCGCATCGTGCTGCGCAATCTCATCGTGCTCGGCCATAACATCATCGTGATCGTAGCGGTGTTCGCAATTTTCGACACTTGGCCTGGCCTGCGCGGCCTGATCGCGCTGCCGGGGCTGGCGCTCTGGCTGATCGATTCACTCGCGGTCACGATGACCCTCGCCGCCCTCTGCGCCCGCTTCCGCGACATTCCGCCGATCGTCGGCAGCGTCATGCAGATCGCATTTTTCATAAGCCCCGTGATCTGGCGCCCCGAGCTGATCCGTCACGGCGCCCGCTTCCTGCCCATCAACCCGTTTTACGCGCTTTTCGAAATCGTCCGCGCGCCGCTGCTCGGCGAAATTCCGGGGGCGATCATCTGGGAGTCGGCGATCGCCTATTCGGTGCTGTTGGTGGCGCTCTCATGGCTGCTGTTCGTGCGGGTGCGCGGCCGGCTTGCGTTCTGGGTCTGAGCCCATGGCAACCATCGACGCGGACCATGTCTCGGTCGATTTTCCGCTCTATCACGGCAGCGCCCGCAGCCTGAAACGGGCCATGGTCGCCGCCGCGTCTGGCGGGCGGATCGGCAAGGATGCGCAAAAGCGTGTCGTCGTACAGGGTTTGTGTGACGTGTCCTTCCACCTCGCCGCCGGCGATCGGCTTGGCCTCATCGGCAGCAATGGCGCCGGTAAGACCACGTTGCTGCGCACACTCGCCGGCATCTATGAGCCGGTGCGCGGCCATGTGCGGGTCTGCGGCAGCCTCAATGCGCTGCTCGATCCCAATCTCGGCATGAATCCCGATCTCACCGGGCGCGAAAATATTGCACTCCGCGGCCTCTTCGCCGGGCTCGGCCGGGCGCAGATCCGGCGGCTCGAGGAGGATGTCCGCGATTTCGCAGCACTCGAGGAGTTCATGGACCTTCCCGTGCGCACCTACAGCTCCGGCATGGTGGTGCGGCTCGGTTTCGCGCTCGCGACCGCCATCCATCCCGAGGTGCTGATGATGGATGAGTGGTTTCTCGCCGGCGATGCCGGATTCATGGAGAAGGCGCGCGGGCGCCTTGAAACCCTGGTGCGCAGCGCCGAAATCCTGGTTCTCTCTAGTCACATTCACGAGATCGTGGCGCGCTGGTGCACCCGAGTGATTTGGCTGGAAAAGGGCCGCATCATTGAGGATGGCGCGCCAGAGGAGGTGCTCAGCCATTACCTCGCCCGCAGCCGGGAAGACGATCGGGCATCTCCGGCCCACGCCGCGGCGGCGGCGGCGGACACTGCGTTCCCGGCGGGCGCTTTGCTGCAAGAGACCGATCGAGGAGGCTTATGATGCGCAGATCCAGGGCCTGGCCGCTTGTGGCGCTCATGCTCAGCGTTGCGCCGCTCCAGGCGGTACGGGCTGATGACGGGCCGATGCAAAAGGCCGGCCAGAAACTCGATGAATGGGGCAACGATGCCGGCCGCGCGATCGGCAAGGCCGCCGCCAAAACCGGCGCCGCGCTCGATAAGGCGGCGCGCAAGACCGGCGAGAAGCTCGATGAATGGGGCAACAAGATCCACGAGAAGCTGACCCCTTCGGGAGGCAGCGGCGACTGATCCGACGCTCGCCCAGGTTCTCGCCGACGCGGCAATGCGGCTCGCGGCGGCGGGCCTCGAGAGCCCGGCGCTCGAGGCCCGTCTGCTGCTCGGCCATGCGCTCGGCTGCGATCAGGCGAGCCTGACCCGCGAGCGCACGACGCCGCTCGCCCTCGCTCGCGCGGCACCCGGCTTTCCCGCCCTGCTCGCTCGCCGCGCGCGGCGCGAGCCGCTCGCCCATATTCTCGGCCGGCGGGAGTTCTGGGGGCTTTCCTTCGCGGTCTCGCCGGCGACGCTGATCCCGCGCCCGGATAGCGAAACCCTGATCACCGCAGCACTGGCAGCGTGGCCGGAGCGCCAGGCGGTGCGGCGTGTGCTTGATCTCGGCACGGGCAGCGGCTGCCTGCTGCTCGCCGCCTTGACGGAATTTCCCCTAGCCTTCGGTATCGGCGTCGATCTCTCGGCGGCGGCGCTGGCGGTCGCTGGCACCAATGCCGCCGCCCTCGGCCTCGCCGCGCGGGTGGCGTTTCTGCGCGCGGCGTGGGGGGGGGCGTTAGCCGGCGGGTTCGATCTCGTCCTGTGCAACCCGCCTTATATCGAGAGCGACGCGATCGCCGATCTGGCGCCGGAGGTCGCGCGTTTCGAGCCGCGGGCGGCGCTCGATGGTGGGAGCGATGGGCTCGACGCCTATCGCGCGGTGATCGCCGATCTGCCAGCGTTGCTCGCGCCCGGCGGGATTGCGGTGCTCGAACTCGGCGCCGGACAGGCGAGCGCGGTGGGGACGCTTGCCGCGGCGCGAGGGCTTGCGATTCGTGCCGTCGCCGACGATCTCAGCGGCATCCCGCGGGCCATGGTTTTGGCGGGCGGCGTGACCGAATAGCCGCCATTCATGAGAAAATGCGCGGCGGTGAAAAAATCTATTGGCGTCGCGCGGTGAGACGGGTATTTTGCGCGCGTATCGCAGGCGGGCGTGCCGTTGTGGCCGCCTTCTCGCTGTGGCTAAAAGCCGCCGTAACCAGAGCGAAGCTCTTTCGCTCTGCCGGCCGTGGCCATGGAAGCGGTGCGGAAGCCATGTCGATGGGTCTTCTGAAAGGCCGTGTGCGGCGGCGGCGTGCGGTGGCATGCCGGGCGCGTGAATAGGAAAGCATGATGTCAATATGAATATCAAACGGATGCGCGGGCGCAATCACCGCGGCAATGGCAATGGCGGTGTAGTTCGGCATCACCAAGGGGGCCTGCCGCTCAATCGCAATCACGTCTTCGACAGCAATGGGCCGGACTTGCGGGTGCGCGGCACGGCGCAGCAGCTTTATGAGAAATATATCCAGCTCGGCCGCGACGCCGCTAGTGCGGGCGACCGCGTGATGGCCGAGAGTTATTTCCAGTACGGCGAGCATTATTTCCGCATCCTCAACGCCATGACCCAGGCGGCGCAACAAAACGGCGCACATAGCCAACCGCCGCGGCGTCCCCTCGGCAGCGAAGCCGAGGAGCCCGACCCCCCTCCCGGCACTGGCGAGCAACCCGCCGATCCGTTGGAGGCGAGCCTCGCGGCCGCGGCTGCCGCGCAGGAGGGTTGAGAGCCCTTTCGGTTGGGATTACGCGGTATCGATCCGGAACGAGGCGAGCGCGGGTCGTTCGCTGGGAAGTCAAGGAACTTTCAAGCGCGAATCCCGAGGCTTTGCCTCTTGTCGGTCGGGAGGGCATCCGCTAAACCCGCCGGCGTCGCGCCCGTAGCTCAATTGGATAGAGCACCAGACTACGGATCTGGGGGTTAGGAGT